>CALCFH010000314.1 GCA_937900215.1 uncultured Cryomorphaceae bacterium | reverse complement strand
ATCAACGGTTCTATGGTTATATCGAAGTATGAATTTGTCTGATAATAATATTTCCTGGCGCTATCTATTACATTCACTAATAAAGGATATTCATCCATTAAGATTGTATCACCTGAATTTAATTTCGAAATTCCACTCATAGGTAGCCAGTTGCTCAAATTCTTGTCTACACTTAAAAGAATACTATCAATCTCGCTCTGGTAACTAACACCAGAAGGAACAATATAAGAGACTTGATAAGTAGTCCCCTGAATTGGCCCATAGTCTTGCATCTGGACCAAGTCTTCCTCTAGTGAACAAGAAAATAAAACGGACGATATAAGGAGAATGAAAATCTGCTTCATAATAGATTGAATTATATAAAAAAAAGACCATCCGAAGATGGCCTTTAAAAGAATATTAACCTCCAAAATCATCAAAGGCTACTTGCTCAGGTGGGATT
This sequence comes from uncultured Cryomorphaceae bacterium, assembly GCA_937900215.1. Taxonomy (GTDB): domain Bacteria; phylum Bacteroidota; class Bacteroidia; order Flavobacteriales; family Schleiferiaceae; genus RFXV01. The sequence continues at coordinate 2,225 of CALCFH010000314.1, read as the reverse complement.
CCCCAATCGTCAACCATTTTTAGAACGGCCGCATTCATCATAGGGGGACCACAGAAATAGAATTCTATTTCTTCTGGCTCATCGTGTTTAGATAAATAATTTTCGATGAAAGATTGATGAACAAATCCCAAGAAGCCATCTCCATTTCTATCTTCAATATCTTTAGAAACAATCCAATTGTCTTCTGGAAGCGGTTCAGAAAGAACAACAAAGAATCTGAAATTCGGAAACTCCTTCTCAATAATTCTAAACTGTTCAATGTAAAATAATTCACGTTTAGATCTGCCACCGTACCAATAAGAGACTTTTCTACCCGTTTTCAATGTGTGGAATAAATGGAAGATATGCGCTCTAAGAGGAGCCATTCCTGCTCCACCACCTACGTAAACCATTTCTTTACCTGTATCCTTAATGAAGAATTCGCCATAAGGACCCGATATAGTCACCTTATCTCCAGGTACGCTTCCAAAAATATAGGAAGAACACACACCTGGATTTACATCCATCCAACCATTCTTTGCTCTATCCCAAGGTGGGGTAGCAATACGAATATTGAGCATGATAATATTGCCCTCAGCCGGGTGATTAGCCATAGAATAAGCCCTAAATTGAGGCTCATCATTTTTCATTTTCAAATTCCAAAGATTGAATTTATCCCAATCTTCTTTGAATTTATCTGGTCCGGCTGGATCATTTGGATTTGGTGCGATATTCATTTCCTTGAAATCCACTAGAATTTCAGGGACGTCAATCTGAATATAACCTCCAGCCTCAAATTCCATATGTTCTCCTTCCGGCAGTCGCACTACAAATTCCTTAATAAAGGTGGCTACATTGTAATTCGATACAACCTCACAATCGAATTTCTTGATACCGAAAATTTCTTCAGGCACCTTGATAGTCATGTCGTTTTTAATCTTCACTTGGCAACCCAATCTCCAATTCTCCTGAATTTCCTTTCGTGAAAAGAATCCAGTCTCTGTTGGAAGAATTTCTCCTCCTCCTTCGAGAACCTGACATTTACACATTCCACATGTTCCCCCTCCTCCACAAGCCGAAGGCAAGAAAATCTTTTGGTTTCCAAGAGTTCCAAGTAAGGTTGTTCCAGACTCTACCTCTACAGACTCACCATTAATACTCAAAGTCACTGGTCCTGAAGGAGCCAGTTTTGCCTTAGCCGTAAGCAATAAGGCTACCAACAAAAGAATTACTACGAAGAATACAACGATACTCGTAATAATTATGATGGAAGTTTCTACTAATAGCATATGTACTATAATTAGAGTTTAATACCCATGAAGCTCATGAACGCGATGCCCATTAAGCCCGTTAAAATGAATGTAATTCCAAGACCTCTCAGCGGCGCAGGGACATTAGAATACTTTATTTTCTCTCGAATGGCAGCAATTGCGACGATGGCTAAAAACCATCCCACACCAGAACCCAAACCGTAGACAGTAGCTTCTGTGATGGTTCCATATGCCCTCTCTTGCATAAATAGCGCACCACCTAAAATAGAACAGTTTACTGCAATGAGTGGAAGAAAGATACCCAATGCAGAGTATAAGGCTGGTGCAAACTTTTCTACTACCATTTCAACCAACTGCACTATTGAAGCAATAACAGCTATGAACATGATAAAAGATAAAAAACTTAGATCCACCTCTGCAAACGAAGGGCCGAGCCATTTGGCTAAGGCACCTTGCTGTAGAACGTAATTCTCTAGCAGCCAGTTTACGGGTACCGTAACCCCAAGGACAAAAATTACAGCTGCCCCAAGTCCTACAGCCGTTTTAACAGTTTTTGAAACTGCCAAATAAGAACACATGCCTAGGAAATAGGCAAAAATCATATTCTCAACGAATATTGACTTTACAAATATATTTAGAAGCTCTTGCATTTCTTTAGGCGTTTTCGATGAGTTTAGTATTCCTTGAGCGCTGAATCCAGATAATAATTCCAACGGTTATAAGTGCCATAGGCGGAAGTAACATCATTCCGTTGTTGGCGTAAAAACCCTCACCTGTTTGTGGATTTATATACCATGAAAGTGGTATTATCTGCACATTAAATAAAGTTCCAGAACCCAGTAATTCTCTAAAGAATGCAACTGCGACTAAAATCCAACCATAACCCAACGCATTTCCAATTCCGTCAAGAAAAGATTCTAAAGGAGTATTACCTAATGCAAAAGCCTCAAAACGTCCCATGATAATGCAGTTGGT
>CALCFH010000313.1 GCA_937900215.1 uncultured Cryomorphaceae bacterium | reverse complement strand
GCCTTTGAGCTCTCAAAAAATGGAATGGCAAGCTGTTCTCCTAATCCAATGGTTGGATGTGTTATTGTACACAATGATAGAATCATTGGCGAAGGATGGCATCTTAAAGCAGGCATGCCTCATGCCGAGGTCAATGCCATTGAAAGTGTTGAGGATAAAGCCCTTTTGAAAGAATCTACCCTTTACGTAACTCTTGAACCCTGTTCTCATTGGGGAAGAACGCCGCCTTGTGCAAACCGTATTGTGGAGATGCAAATTCCAAGGGTGGTAGTTGCCAATGAAGATCCGAATCCGAAGGTGAGTGGAAATGGAATTGAATGGTTGAGGAAAAACAATATCGAAGTTCGTACCTCTGTCCTTTCGGAGGTTGGAGAAGAACTCAACCGATTTTTCTTCCATTTCCATAGGCACAAGAAGCCCTACATCATCCTCAAATGGGCCCAATCTTTAGATGGATTTATAGACATCCTTCGTCCAAACCAAGAAAGAAATTCTGTAGCGATTAGTGGTACTCTTTCGCATATTCTCAGTCATAAGTGGCGAAGTGAAGTAGATGCTATTCTAGTAGGAGCTCAAACGGCACATATCGACTTACCATCTTTAACCACACGATTGTGGGAAGGAAAATCTCCCATTCGATTGTTAATCGATCCGTCTCAAAGAATTACCGAAGGTCCACTAACCGATTCATCCATTCGAACGGTCCGCTTCAGCACTGTGCCAAAGCCTTCCCACTCCCCTTTCGAAGAAATTCAGTGCACACAACCTAATGTCTGGGATTGTATTCTAGATATGGCTAGAGAAAATCAATGGCTCAGTATAATGGTAGAGGGAGGAGCAAACACAATCAATCGATTGCTTGAAATGAATCTATATAACGAAGCCCGAGTTTTTACATCTTCCCATGAACTTAAAGAAGGATTAGCTGCACCCAAATTAGCTTTAACACCTGCCTTTAAAGAGCTTATTGGGAATGACACTCTTAACTATTATTTCAACAGCAAATGATTTGGTTATTTCTAAGTATCCTTAGTTCGGTTGGAATTTTTGTTTCATTCGGCTATTTCAGCCGTCTGAAAGTCAACAATCAATTAGCTATTTCTGTGAACTACAGCTTGGCTTCTATAGTAGGTTTTATTCTGGCCCCTGAAGGTATTCCAACTCAAATCCCCATTTGGTGGCTTGCGGCTCTCTTTTTAGGTTCTGCATTCATTTATCTCTTTTATAAAATGGCCATTCTTACACAAGAAGGAGGTCTGGCATTGAGTACTATGGGTTCTCAAATGTCTATGGTTATTCCCATTGGCTTAGCGCCCATTTTGTATCATGAAAGCCTTTCTTTTCTCCAGGTTTTGGCTGTAATTATTGGCCTATCCTCTATTGCCTTAATGGTTTGGAAGAAAGCTCCTGCCAGCTCTAAGCCCGTTCAAAATTTATTACCCCTCACCCTGCTCATTTTCATTGGAACAGGACTTTGCACCTCAGTTGTAAAGTACAGCCGTCATTTTATGGTAAGTGATTCGGGTGAATTAACTTTTATTTCTACGGTATTCGCCATAAGTGCTCTTTTGGGTTGGATAGGCTATTTTAGAAAACCCGCCCTTCCCTCTAAAGAATTTAGAAAAGGCGTTTTGGCAGGTCTTGCACTGGGAATACCCAATTTGGGTTCCTTGGTATTTCTAATTAAATCATTGGCTACACCTGGCTTAGACAGTTCTTTTGTTTTTCCAATTAACAATATTGGAATTGTTTTAGTCTCTACTTTGTTGGGAAGTATTCTTTTCAAAGAGCGCTTGCACAGAAACGGGAAATTGGGAATTCTTTGCGCTGTTTTATCTGTTCTTCTTCTTGTTTTTTTAGCCTTCGGACAATAACATTGTAGCTATTTCTCGGTTGTATCTTTGCGCGCTTATTCGGACTATGTCCGGCGCTAGATGACTATGGAAAATCAAAAAAACAATGTCGAATCCGACAGCCACGATCACTTCTCCTCCTCTGTTGTAACTCCGCTTCGCCCAGATGCTTTTGTTCTGAGCGACGAAGAAAAAAAGAGGATTATAAAAGGTCATTTTGCCGCTATAATGGAAACTCTTGGGCTCGATTTATCGGATGACAGCCTTATG
>CALCFH010000312.1 GCA_937900215.1 uncultured Cryomorphaceae bacterium | reverse complement strand
GGTGCAACGGGGTTGTTTAGTTACACTAGTCATACAACGGGTCAGTATACCTATGATATCGGAATAGAATCCTACAAAGGGAGCCATTTAACCGCCAAGGTCTATCGAACATTTTCTAGGTTTATTACACCCGATTTAACCAATTCCAACTCGCCACCCAATGTCATCTTAACAGATCTGGGTTCTTCCGTAAGCCTCAACCAGAATGGAAATTCATATTTTGCTAAAGCCATTCCGGGTGATTTTTTACAGTTCAATCTATCCTCAACCGATTTGGATCTTATACAAGTGAGCTCTGCGGCTCAGACTATTGTTTTAACTGCATCAGGAAACAACTTTTCTAATCCTATAGATTCGGTTAATTCCAATTGTCTTTTGCCTCCTTGCGCTAGCTTAATGCCAGGGGCAGGTCAGAACGGATTCGTGAACCAAAGCACCAACAATGCAGATTTCTCTTGGCAAGTTGATTTCAGTCACCTGAATGGAAACAGCACCAATGGAAGCTATGGCAACACCTATGCTTTCTCCTTCGAGTTTTCAGATGATTTCTGTCCTATTCCCGCTCGAAGTACCTTGAATGTAGTAGTGAATGTGAAGTTCTTGCCTCCCTTTGCGCCACGACTCAATTTTGTGTCCATGACAACCAACAATGATATAAGTCTCCATTATACACCTAGCACAAATCCAGGTGATTATTTTGAGTATTTTTTGGTTTACTTCCAGCCAACCAATGACCCGAACCAAACGTATTATATAGCAGACACAATTTATTCTCTCACAGATTCTATTGCTGTATTTAGTCCTATGAATCAGAACGGTAGCGGATTTTATTTTATTCAGTCAGACAATACCTATGGTCTGAGTGGACCTACCTCCGACACTTTGTTTTTTGACAATGCAGGAAGCTCAACTGAATTCGCAATACGTACACTTTACGCATCGGCTAACAAAGGAACTGTATTCATTGGAGGTATGCCGGATGGACTAAATGATATTGATATTTTGAGTGTAGATGGAAAGCTGATTGGCTCAATTAAAGGTCACGACCAAAGAGAGATAAGGTGGAAGACCGACGCGTCTTTGAGCAAGGGAATGTATTTGATTTTAGTGAAGAATGGACAAAAGCGAGGGCGAGTAAAATGCATTATTCCTTAAAGATTTATTTAGAGGATTCATTCACGCTCCTTTTTTGAAAGCCTATTTGGGGCCATTGGGTTTCGTATAGATTTTAAGTATTGTATTGATTTAGAGTGTATTTAATTGAATTCTTTTGAAAATGAAGTATTTTTTAATTCTCATTATTGGTTTTGTTTTTACAATTCAACCCAATGAAACCAAAGCCTCTCACATTATGGGTGGCGAGATAACTTGGGAATGTTTGCCTAGTGGTATGTTCCGATTTGAAATGAAGATTTACCGCGATTGCAATGGAATTGCCCTAAATGGTGGTATTGAAGTATTAACGGGTCACAATGGCGCCCCAAACGTCTACTTGAATTTTGTTAGTATCACTGATATTTCACCGGATTGTGCACCTGGCGGTGGTTCAGAGATTTCATGTGGTGCGGGTCCTCCTTTCATTAGTCATGCTGGAACAGGACTTGGAGCCGTTCAAGAGAGTGTTTATAGATCAGGAAGTATTATGCTTTCGGGTGTACCACCTGCTGCAGGTTGGGTTTTTACTTGGGATTCTTGCTGCAGAAATGCTTCTGTTGTAAACCTTGTTAGTGCCTCTGGTCAAGGACATACATTACGTGCTATTATGTATCCCTATATTCCAGCAGGAGCAACGGCAGCCTTGAACACCTCGCCCTGTTACGATTCTTCACCTCGCTTTGGAGAAATGCCCAACCTTATAGCTTGTTCAGCCAATTCATTTGATTACAACCACAACGCAGAGGATGCAGAAATGGATTCACTGCATTATTCATGGGCAGATCCTTTCGATGATATGACCGGTGCGTTTAATCCGCCAACAAACCCTTCGGCAGTTGTATGGGAAGCAGGTTATTCCTCGGTAAGTCCTTTGCCAGGTCTTGCGCAGAACCCTGCGAATATTCCCGCTATCTTAGATCCTACTACAGGTCAGATTAGCTGTACTTCGTTTACAACGGGAGGCTTTGTTACTTGCGTGAAGGTGGAATCGTGGAAATCGAATCAATTGGTGGCAGAGATTTTTAGAGATATTCAAATGACTCTCATTTCATGTGGTGGAGCCAATGTACCTCCTTCTTCAAGTGCTTCAACCTCCACATCATCCGTTCCCATTACTTCAAATGGATTGGTGCTTTCTGCCATTGT
>CALCFH010000311.1 GCA_937900215.1 uncultured Cryomorphaceae bacterium | reverse complement strand
CGAGCAGTTTCTCTAATTGCTTTAGGTTCTCATCGGCCAAAACCGCCACTTGTTTGGCTACCTCATTGGAACTTTTGTAGAAATAGATATCAATTTTATCAAAGCGATAATAATTCCATACAAATTCATTGTACTCTACCCTATTCTTGCCATAGTCTTGGTGCAGACCATAGTAAAACTGACCAAACAGCTGCATTGGCAGCGTAAGAAATAGAATTAGTACAAGTACAAGTTTAAATCCTCTCATCCGATGGCTAAAGGTAGCTAATGTTCAATTGCCAAACGATGACAAAACAGTTACTTTGAGTGTTCACAAACTGAAAATAATTTTCTCTTACAAATGAAACGTATACTATTGATTTACGGTGGGGCCTCAGGATTATTGTTCACCCTCATTTTAGTAATGGGCACATGGTTGACTAGAGATAGCAAAGTATTTACATCCTCTGTACTAATAGGTTATGCCGCAATTGGGGTGTGTAGTGCCATTATCATTGCAGGAATGCAAAAATTGGGGCGCCAAAAAGGCTTCAAATTCAATGTGCTTTTTGGAGGAGGAGTTGGCATGCTACTGATGTTATGCACACTTTACACTTTAGGTTGGATGGCATTCTACAACAGTAAAACTTTTGATTTTAAGGCAAATTATAAAAGTCAACTAGAAGAACGTTGGAAATCTGAAAACCTAAGTGAGGAAGAATTAATTCAATTTAGAGATGAATTTGAAAAAAAATGGAGTCAATATTCTAGACCCATAAACATGGCTATTTATTCTTTTTCAGAACCTTTTCTTCCAGGCTTGCTGATACTTTTGGTTGCCTCGGCATTCCTTTCAGCTTATCAAGGCGGACTACCTACAAAGAGTGCGACTGAATAATCTGCACTAGTTGTTGTGCTGGAATCACACCCGATTGTCTCCACAAAGGCGCTCCATCTTTATACAAAATCAAGGTTGGCACCCCCTGTATTTGAAGCTTCTGCGAGAGCTCTTGATTCTTATCTACATCAATTTTTATAATCCGAACGCTGTCTTTCAACTGCCTCGCGACCTCCTTTAATATCGGCTGTAAGCTTTTGCAAGGCCCACACCATTCTGCACTAAAATCTACTAATACGGGCTTATCGCCATTAATCAGTTCTTTAAAACTACTCATAGAATCAATTGTATGTAATTTTCCACATTCCCCTAAGATCTCCGAGAGAATATCCAAAGGCTTTATCTTCAGGATAGCTCTCTTTTATATGCTCAAACTGCTGAGATGTCATGGTTTCGTTCAGCATGCCATGGCAATTCAAGCAGAGTGCACCTGCCACTCGAATGGGTGCGAAATAAGTATACTTGTCTTTTACCTGAACCAAAACAGGCACAGCCAACTCCCCTTGATTTTCGAATTGATCTAGATATTTCTTGTCTTCACCATGGGGTGCATTGGCCGAATTTCGATTCTTTGCACTTACCCGTTTAATATCTACTCCAAATGCCAGAGAAAGCGAATCTGTTATAGCTAGAGCTTCTAGTTTACAGAAGTCTACCGCTCCAGTTAAGCCTTGATCTTCTATGCTTTTTTGGAGTTTCTCCAAAAGGGCTTGAGAGCTAAATTGAACAATAAGCTGCGCTTGTGACTTCAACTCAGCTTCAGTCTTCTCAGCACTTTTTTGACCATGGTCTTTTGTTGAATGTGCATTCTGACAACTCGCTAATAGCAGAAAAACAAAGCCAAAAAGGCCGAAAAACTTTTTCATTTCTTCTTTTTTGGAAGAATATCCGATGCCAATCCGCCTAGCAACATACCATACGCTGAGCTTCTATATGGATTGGAAGTAATTGAGCAATTTCCAGAATCGCAGCCAACGAAGTAGTAGTAGAGGTAGCCCAGAATTCCTCCCACAGCTACCCCTGCTGCTATAAGCAGTATTTTGCTCTTATTCATCGTCAACCACTGGAAAACCTTCTGACTGCCAAGCCAAAATGCCTCCCTTTAAATTGTAAACCTCAGTAAATCCTGCATCAATAAACTGATTGCCCGCATTGGTACTTCTTTGGCCAGAACGGCAATAAACGTAGACTGGTTTGGAAGGATCTAAATCGTCTATTTTCTCCAAAAACTGATTGTTCATTACATCAATATTCAAAGAACCTCTTAAATGCCCTTCCGCATATTCAGCAGGCGTTCTAACATCAATTAATTGAACATCTGCCTTTTTATAAAGCGCATTAAAAGCATCGGTATCAATGTGCACTAAAGTCATTTTTGTTTCCGTTTTTGAAGGTTGATTTTCTCCACTTGGTTTATTCTGGCTGCACGATGGCTGTGATAAACCAATCAGGAGCAACAAAACTATTCCTTTTCTCATAGGTGTAAATATCTTTAAAGGTACGATTTCGCTTTGGCCATAGAACCCGCATTATAGGATAGAGGATAGCCCATACTCTTTGCTTGAGTCTTAGCTACTCCACTCCTCATGCCTGAAGCACAATAAAAAACCAAGGATTCTTCTTTCTTATACTTCTTTTGAATCTCAGCTAGGCGGTTTAGGGGGATGTTAATAGCCCCTTTAATATGACCGGATTTAAATTCATCGACCGATCGAACATCAATGAGTTTGGCAGAAGGCGATTTGAGTACTTGGGCCAAATCTTCTTTGACTTTACTGCTGAATAGTTTAGAAAAAAATCCCATTACATTTTATGTATTTGCACTTGAGACCATCCTCCTCCATTGTGAACATCTTCAATGCCATTGTCTCGTAGAAATTGAGTAGCCTGTCCGCTACGACCTCCACTTAAACAACACAAGACCAAAGGCTTGCTCATTGCGTCAAATTCAGCTACCCTTTGTGGTACTTCATTCAAAGGAATATTAATAGCCCCTTCAACATGTCCAGAAGCAAATTCATCCTTAGTTCTCACATCCACAATACTGACTTTGGGATGATTAATTATTTCGTTTATCGTCATGATTTTATTGAATTACAATGCAAAATTAATTTATCCATTTCGGGAGTGTGTAACTCACATCACCCTACCACTCTAGGGCTGTATCTTTGAGGCGTATGAATCCTAATTTAGACCCGAACTGGGATCCCCTAGACGACGAGCAAAAAGACATTGAAAGGAAGTTACGGCCTCAGATGTTTGAAGATTTTGCAGGACAAGAAAAGGTTCTTGAGAACCTTAAAATTTTTGTTCAGGCGGCCAATCAAAGAGAGGAAGCCCTAGATCATGTTTTGCTTCATGGACCTCCAGGCTTGGGGAAAACCACCCTTTCGCATATCATTTCAAATGAATTGGGTGTTGGAATAAAAATCACATCCGGACCAGTTTTAGACAAGCCAGGAGATTTAGCTGGTCTACTAACCAATCTAGAGCCTAGGGATATTCTTTTTGTAGATGAGATACATAGACTAAGTCCGATAATTGAAGAGTATCTCTATTCTGCCATGGAAGATTTCAGAATAGATGTAATGATAGATTCCGGCCCGAATGCGCGTTCAGTACAAATAAATTTGAGTCCGTTTACCCTTGTGGGTGCCACCACTCGATCTGGTCTACTTACCGCTCCACTGCGTGCCCGTTTTGGAATTAATGCTCGTTTAGAATACTATAAAGTAGAATTGCTGAAAGACATTATTGTGCGTTCTGCTGAGATTCTAGCTGTACCAATTGAAGAAGATGCTGCAATTCAAATTGCGCGAAGAAGCCGAGGCACGCCACGTATTGCCAATGCTTTGCTTAGAAGAATACGAGATTTTGCTCAAGTAAAAGGCAATGGAAGTATCGATTTAAAACTAGCCAAATATGGCCTAGACGCGCTACAAGTAGACGAGGCCGGCCTAGATGAGATGGATCACAGAATTCTGAAAACCATCATTGAGAAATTCAAAGGCGGACCTGTAGGCTTAACCACCATCGCCACTGCCTGTGGCGAACAAGCCGAAACCTTAGAAGAGGTGTACGAGCCTTACTTAATTCAAGAAGGCTATATGCATAGAACTCCGAGAGGTAGAATGGCCACAGACAAGGCTTTTGCGCACTTCGGCCTGCGATTTAATGGTAGGCAAAACGACCTCTTCGATCCTGTATAAGCAATGGATAAAGAGGCCTTTGTAAAAAATACAGCCCATGAATTGGGCTTCAGCGATTGCAGGTTTGCCAAGGCCGATTTTCTTGCAAAAGAGGCTCCTCTTTTTGAAGATTGGTTGAAGAAAAAATACAATGCTGAGATGCATTGGTTGGAAAATCACTTCGATCTTAGAATGGATCCAAGAAAATTACATACGGGCACTAAAACGGTTATAAGTCTGAGTTTTCCGTATCAACCAGAAGACGATTCGCTCTCCATCCATCCGCCTAAAATTGCGCGTTACGCCTATGGAAGAGATTATCACAAAGTACTGAAGAAGAAGTTGAAAGCACTTCTTCTCTCAATGAAAGAAGAATTTGGCGAGATAAACGGTCGAGCCTTTGTAGATTCCGGACCTGTGCATGAACGCGCCTGGGCACAGCGATCTGGATTGGGATGGATCGGTAAAAACAGCCTAATCTTATCTAAGAATGCAGGCTCCTACTTCTTTCTAGCCGAAGTATTGGTTGACTTATCCCTCACTCCCGACACACCTACAACAGATCATTGTGGAAGTTGTACCCGTTGTATCGATGCTTGTCCGACCGATGCCATTGTTGACAATCAAGTAATTGACAGCAGCAAATGCATTAGTTACCTTACCATAGAACTCAAAGATGCCTTACCCGATGAATTTACCGACAAGCTAAACGGATGGGCATTTGGATGCGATATTTGTCAGGATGTCTGTCCTTGGAACCGATTTAGCAAACCGCATTCAGAAGTTGAATTCAATCCGCACCCCGACCTAAAAAGCATGAAGTCAAGTGAATGGCTCGAAATTACAGAAGCAGTTTTTAACGAAAGACTTGGGAATACCCCATTAAAAAGAGCTGGTTTTGAGCGGTTCAAAAACAATATTGGGAAAGCACTGCTCGAATAAAATTCAATAGAATGCGATTCAGATTCCTGCTTCTACACCCGTTTCTTTTGCAAAGCGTTTGGCGCTTGGATAGAGAGTAGCGAAGTACAGAAAGCATACTAAGAAAGTAGCCAAACAGAGGACATTGTTATTGAGGAGATAGCAAACCAAAGAAAAAAGGACGGGCATTTCAGCAATAACCAATCGAATGATGTATTGATTTTGGTAGCGATTGAGGGTGGTGCTTATTGACTCATTGAGGTCTCGGTTTCGTATAGCCTTTTGAAACAAAACAGCACTTTGAATAGGCAGAGAAACAGCAAAGAAAACAGAGATTAAAATGAGCGGATCTTGAGTTCCTAGGGTGATTTCCTCCCCATTCTCAACAAGATAAAAGACAGTCATTGCAAAAAGTAAAATGCCAGAAATTAAAGCCGTATAGACCGTTTGCAAAGATTTAACAAGCTGCCTTACCGACTCTTTTTCTGGCATTTTACACTAGCCTTATATTTATTTCAGTCTAACGAGAGGGTTTCAATAATGTTGATATTTCTGTACTCTTTCAGACGAGAATCGAAGATTTCTACTTCAGAATACTCAATGGTAAGCTTTCTTCCTAAAAGAGAAGAAAATTGACTCATCATAGCAAAATCACTTTCCACAAAGGTTAGCCAGTACATCTTTACCACTTTTCCAGATTCTTCCTTCATAGTAAAAACCACAAAAGGCTCTTCCACGATTTCAGTGATTAATCCGCTTGAAGAGGCAAATTCGTAGCCCTCTACCTCATCTAATTCCTCATCGGTATCTGTCGCCAATTCGGCCAAACGCATTATCACCTCAGGACAAGCGGTAATCATTTTTAATCCGAGCAATCTACCCAAAGCTTCTCCCTCTTCATCAGCCCGAGACAAATCAATATCGAAATCTTTTTTCAGCTTTTTGCTGTAGGGTTCGGCAGCCTGAATCATACAAAGACCCGCTTTCATGGTATAAGCCTCACCGCTTAAATCACCCTCTAATTGGGAGACACAATTGCAGGCCTGATCAACAATTTTGTCTATATATTCTTGAGCAGATAAAATGGGAGAGCACATCATAAGCACAGCTATGAATGCGACTACAAATGTTCTTTGCTTAAAACGGGGAGTATGCATTCGATTATTTCTTCAGAAGATCGCGGATCTCTCCTAGTAGGATTTCCTCTTTGGTAGGCGCTGGAGGTGCCGAAGGAGCAGGGGCTTCCTCTTTCTTTTTCTTCATTCTATTGATATTTTTCACCAAAATGAACATCACCATTGCAACCAATAAAAAATCTATAATGACAGTAATGAAGGCACCGTATAGTACAGCTACTTCAGGAGTAAGTATTTCTCCAGCCTCATTTAGTACAGCAGGACTTAAAATCCATTTTAAATCTGCAAAGTTTACTCCAGAGGTGGCCATTCCGATCAAAGGCATTACCATACCCTGAATAAATGCACTCACCAATTTGCTAAACGCAGCACCCAATATAAAAGCAACAGCCATATCGACTAAGTTGCCTTTCATTGCAAACTCTTTAAACTCTTTAACGATTGCCATCTGTTTATTTTTTTAAGAGCCGCAAATTACTTTATTTTTTTAGTGAAATTTTAACGTTTATTTGAATCTTACAAAGGATACAAACAATTGAAAAACGATATAAATCTACCTACAAGCAAAAATTAACTGCATTGATAACGCTCGCTTTTATTCTTATCTCATTGCTCATAGCTCTTACTTGGGTAGATTATTATCGTCTTATTGATATTTATGACAAAGACGATTTCAAAAACTTTGTCATTGCTTTTTGCATCGGCCTAAGCTCGCCTCTTTTTGTATTTCTCTTCCAACCCATTCTCATAGAGCCCTATTTCTCTTTAAATAATCAATGGCTGAATGACCTTCTATACTGTGTTTTCGCCATTGGTATGCTGGAAGAAATTGCCAAGCTGCTGCCCTTTTTAGCCTTTGCCTACTTTTTTCGAAAGCACATTACCGAGCCCATAGATCTGATAGCCTATTTCTGTACC
>CALCFH010000310.1 GCA_937900215.1 uncultured Cryomorphaceae bacterium | reverse complement strand
AATGTGCTGCCTCATTCATTCTTTCCCTATCCAACTTCCGCCTAAAATAAAAGCTCCGTTTTTCTTTAAACGGATCTTTTTCGAAATGCAAATGGTATTCATATTCTCTGTAGGTGGCACTAAACCGGGCATGTGCCTTTTGAGAAACAGCATAGAGTCCAAAAAAGGCAATATCCTCCCCTAAAAATGAATTCAAGCGATGTACAATATCCACCCCATCCAATTCTTTTGAACTATCGAAATGTGCAAACATCTGTTTGGCATGCACTCCCGTATCAGTTCTACCTGCACCGAGAAGTTCTGTACTTTCGCCCAACAAAAGGCTCAGCGCATTCTCAATATCCTGCTGTACTGAAATAGCATTGGCCTGTTTCTGCCAACCGTGATAAGCGGTTCCGTTGTAAGCAAAGGAAAGAAAATAGCGCTGCTGAGTCAATTTTGTTGTTTAAACATGCAAATGTACTAATACCATGCGGGTACTGCTTCTTTCCGACACGCATTCTTTTCTAGACGAAACCATTCTAAAGCATGCTTCTGAAGCCGATGAAGTATGGCATGCGGGCGATATCGGAAATTCGACTGTCACAGATGAATTGGCCAAGGTGTCTGTTCTTAGAGCGGTATATGGAAATATAGACGGAGGCATTCTTCGCAAAGAATTTCCTGAGACCGCTCTTTTTGATGCAGATGGACTAAGAGTAATGATAAAGCACATTGGCGGATACCCCGGCAAATATGCTCCCGGTGTTCGCGATCAGATAAAAAAGGCACGTCCGGGTCTCTTCATTGCTGGGCACTCACATATTCTAAAAGTACAGCGCGACCCATCGCTGGGCCATTTATTTATGAATCCTGGGGCTGCAGGAAAACATGGCTTTCATAAAGTGCGTACTCTTCTGCGCTTCGAGATTAGCCTAGGGCAAATAAAAAATCTAGATGTAATTGAGCTTTTCCCGCGCTGAGGCCCTAGCGAATTCTATTCGAACTGTTTACCAATTCTTCGTCTTTCTTAATGTTCTTATTGGCCAGCGATGTAAATACAACCACCAAAAGAGGCATCACCAATGCAAAACCGGGAGCTACACCGCCTTTTATTATGTAGAAATAACAAAACAATCCGAAGGTGAAAAAACCGAGTAGAATGGTCCATCTTCCAATGGCCAATTGGGCCCTTCTCTTCTTAAAATTGAACAAATTGGCCAGACTAATTCCACCTAACAATCCGCTTAGCAATTGGGAAAGAGGAATTTCAGATAGCTCAATGATTTCAGGTTTAACGCTCAATTGAGAAAAGAAATAGCTCGCTAAAACAGCGGCAAAGGCCAAGAAGAAATAGAGCGTTTGTATGCGTTGAATCATAATAAGAATTTGAGGGTCTAAAGTTAGAGTGTACAAAGATTCAATGAAAATTGTATTATTGCGAACCGAAGCGGGAGTTCAAACAAACTTCTTTTCAAAGCTTCATATCTCTACGAATACAACTATTTTCAATTTACTTTCTTTCACATGCTTGATCTTGATGCCCTTAAGGGTAAAAAGCTACCTGAGTTACAAGCCATAGCCGAGCAATTAGAGATTCCAAAAGCGCGCTATATGCGCAAACAAGAGCTTCTCGAATCCATTGCTTCTCAGTCTTCCTCTTCTGCATCAGCGTCTGACAATACCCCAAAGAGCGCAGAAAAAGTGCCGATGAGTGCTAGTCCTGAGACGCCTCCTGTAAATCCACCTCCTACTCCAAGCGAATCCTTTGAGGATAAACCTGCGGGGAGAAGAACCCGACTAGAGAAGACTCTTCGACCGTATCCGAAAAAAGAAGAGAAGAGCCCAGCGAACAATTCTGTATCCGAGAGTACAAGTGCTCAAACCATTTCTAAACCCAAAGTAGAAAGCGGTGAGGATGAAAGTCCTCCTAATCAGCGGGATCAAACAGATCGAAACAATACAGCTTCTCATTCTGAAAACGAAACCGTTTCTTCGTCAAAAACCGATGGAGAATTGAGAAGAGAGCGCAGTAAAAATGTTAGAAACGATAGAGGCGACAGACCTGAGAGAAACGACAGAGGCGATAGACAGGAAAGAAACGACAGACCTGAGAGAAACGACAGAGGCGATAAACAGGAAAGAAACGACAGGCCTGAGAGACAAGACAGAGGCGATAGACAGGAAAGAAACGACAGACCTGAAAGACAAGACAGAGGAGATAGACAGGAAAGAAACGACAGACCTGAAAGACAAGACAGAGGCGATAGACAGGAAAGAAACGACAGACCTGAAAGGCAAGACAGAGGAGATAGACAGGAAAGAAACGACAGGCCTGAAAGACAAGACAGAGGAGACAGACCAGAACGGAGAGATCATCGCAACGATAGAAATAGAGGTGAACAAGCCATTCACAAACAGGACCCAACGATAGAATTCGACGGAATTGTAGAAAGCGAAGGAGTGTTGGAGATAATGCCAGATGGCTACGGTTTCTTGCGCTCATCTGACTACAACTATCTGAACTCGCCAGACGATGTATATATCCCTCAACATCAGATTAAAAATATCGGATTAAAAACAGGAGACACGGTTAAAGGAATGGTTCGTCCGCCTAGAGAAGGAGAAAAATATTTCCCCCTGGTAAAGGTGAATGAGATCAACGGAAGAGAACCCAATTTCGTGAGAGATCGCGTTTCTTTCGAACACCTTACTCCTCTCTTTCCAGAAGAAAAATTCGATATAACTTCTAAGGAAAGTACGCTCAGCACACGTATAATTGACCTCTTCTCTCCTATTGGAAAAGGACAAAGAGGTATGATCGTGGCCCAGCCTAAAACGGGTAAGACAACTTTGCTTAAGGAAGTTGCCAATGCCATCGCTGCCAATCATCCGGAGGCTTACTTAATCATCCTTCTAATCGATGAACGTCCTGAAGAGGTAACCGATATGGTTCGAAATGTGAATGCAGAGGTAATTGCCTCCACCTTCGACGAACCGGCTGAGCGCCATGTAAAAGTGGCCAATATTGTACTTGAAAAAGCCAAGAGAATGGTGGAATGTGGCCACGATGTGGTTATCCTCCTCGACTCAATAACCCGACTTGCACGTGCATACAATACGGTTTCACCCGCTTCTGGAAAAGTACTTTCAGGTGGAGTAGATGCCAATGCCTTGCACAAACCCAAGCGTTTCTTCGGAGCCGCTAGGAATATAGAAAACGGGGGATCTTTGACCATCCTCGCTACGGCTTTGATTGATACCGGATCGAAGATGGATGAAGTAATCTTTGAAGAATTCAAAGGAACGGGCAATATGGAAATGCAACTCGACCGCAAGATTTCCAATCGCCGTATTTACCCAGCTCTCGATTTGCTTTCTTCGGGTACACGCAAGGAAGACTTACTCCTTGATCGCGACACCCTCCAGAGAATGTGGATCTTACGTCGCCATTTGGCCGATATGAATCCGGTGGAAGCCATGGAGTTCATGAATTCTAGAATGGCTCAAACACGAGACAATGTGGAGTTCTTAATTTCGATGAACGGATAATCGTTTCCCATTAAATTGAGTAGCAGAAAGACTTCCTTTGCAGCAGTATGCTCAAGGGTCTAAAGCGTTTTTCAAACTTTTATGTCGATAGCTATCGCGGCTTGTCGATGAATTCTTGGATGTTAGCTCTCACCGCATTGATCAATCGCAGTGGCAGCATGGTGCTGCCCTTTATGGGATTGTATCTGAAGGAATCTGAAGCCTTCGACTTAAGTCAAGTGGGTATTTTACTTGCTTTGTATGGAGTTGGCTCTGCTTTTGGATCGCTTTTAGGCGGAATGCTCACCGACAAACTCGGTGCCTTTTGGGTGCAGTTTTATAGCTTAAGTTTAGGCGGATTGGGTTTCATTGCCCTTTCCTTTGTGCATGGATTTTATGGCGTAGCCGCAGCTATAGTTCTGGTTAGCACCTTGGCAGAAAGCCTTCGTCCGGCCAATATGTCTGCCATAGCGCAGTATGCAAAGCCCGAAAATATTACCAGAGCAATTAGCTTAAACCGAATGGCTATTAATTTGGGTTTTAGCATTGGGCCCGCGATTGGCGGCGTACTGGCCTTGTACAACTACAAGTATATTTTTTGGTTCGATGGCGCAACGTGTATATTGGCATCGGGCATGTTCTTTCTCTATTTCCACAAACAAGAAGCGCGATCTGTTCCCAAGCCCAAAACCGCTCCCATTCAGGATTTAGTGAATGTGCTAAAAGACAAAGTGTACAGACGCTTTATTCTCTACGCCATGATGTATGCCATCTTGTTCTTCCAGATTTTCAACTCTATACCTCTATACCTGCGAGGACCAGGACAAGCGAACGAGTCGATTATTGGATTGCTTTTCGCCATAAACGGCGGATTGGTTTTTCTCTTAGAAATGCCCTTAGTAAGCTTAATGGAAAAGAAAGTGGGCACTACAAAAAGCATATCCATAGGCTTCGCATTGGTTGGACTCGGATTGGCTTCCTTGCTCCTTTCACCTCAGCTGAGCGTTTTCATACTCTGCTTTGTGCTCTTGAGCATCAGTGAAATCTTAGCCCTGCCTTTCTTGGTGAGCAAAGCCGCCTCCTTTACCACCGCAGAAAACCGAGGCAGATATATGGGAGTCTATGCATTGGGCTTTTCCATCAGTCATA
Organism: uncultured Cryomorphaceae bacterium; assembly: GCA_937900215.1. Classification (GTDB taxonomy): domain Bacteria; phylum Bacteroidota; class Bacteroidia; order Flavobacteriales; family Schleiferiaceae; genus RFXV01. Next base: position 2,992 of record CALCFH010000310.1, on the reverse strand, counting down.
TTCTCGCCCCCTCTATTTCACTCAACCTCATTGAATTCAGCAGCTTTCAATGGCTTTGGATAGTGCTTTCTTTCTCCGGCTTAACCCTCGCTTGCTTACCCCTTTTCAAAAAGGAGCCCTCGACTTAAGAGAATCTTACGGAGAGTAAAAAACACAATCGATCGCAATTTTTCATGACTTCATTCATTATTTTAGTTGGATGGGATTTAACACTTAATAAAAAACTCTTCGATTATAATTGAGTGTAAATGACTCTTTTTCATACAATTGAATTCACACTTCCCATCTAGATTCATTCGCCTTAACAAACCTTTGATGCTTTTTTAACGTAAAGGCTACTGTTCTATTTCTTACAAATCATTCTATATATGTACCAGTCAGCCATCCGCCTTAGCCTCTCGCTCCTAATTATTTCTATGCTGCCTTTATCTCTCTTTGGTCAGGCTAAAACAGACTATCGCTTGGTCTATGAGCCGAGCTTAGAAATTTTGAAAGAACACCTATCCTTAGGCAATTTTGATACACTCGTAAAAAGGCTAGAAGAATTAACGCCAATAGATACTCTGTTCGAGGGAGAATATTTCGAAGAAGTGGAAGAACCGAGTACCTATGCCATAATTGGATACAACACCTATACACTTGAAGTTGAGCTCTATTCTCCTATGTCTTTAACAGTAGATTTACTTGAATCAAAACGACACTTATACCTTAGAATCTACGATCTCCAAAAGCAACAGCTTGATACTTCCGTGAAAGTCTTTCATGAAGAATATGGTGAAATTCCCTTTGACGCTGAAGTAGGTGCTTACAAATTCCGGAACAAAAAAGAATTTGACCTCTTTGATATACTCATAGTAAAAAACGGAAAAGGAGTGTTTTACTCAGGAGAATCTGAAGCATTTTACAGGCTCAGCTTTGCCGAAAGAGCGGAAGATTGGTTCGACAAGCTTTTTTTTCCAAATGATTATACTTATCGCTACCGTCTGTCCTCAACACCCTTAAATTATATCGCATTAAACAAACCCAAGTTTCGGGTGGGTGATAGCCTGAAAATCAAGAGCTTTCTGGTTAAGAAAAATGGACGTCCCTATAAAGAATCCGTGGGTTTGTATTTGACTTATCTCGATCAAGAAAGGCAGTATAAGAAATATTTAATAGACACCTTAAATCCGTTTAGGCCCGGTGCATTTTATACTACTTTTGAAATTGCAGACAGCCTGTTAGCGAAGAGCATCACACTAGAAATACGCAGTCTTTCTAGTAGAAGACAGCCAAAAGGAAAAGAGTTGAACTCGGTTTATTTCTCAGTAGAAGACTACACCTTAAACCGTGTAGGTTTTGAAATGGAAGTACTTCGAGAGAAGGAAATTCCCATTTTTAATCCCTCCGAAAAAATCCAACTCAAATACAGTGCGAAAGACGACAATGGCAATGCTGCTATGGACGGACGAATAGTGCTTCGTGCTTTCGTAGAAGAACCCAAAAGTAAACTTCATTCTCTTTATCGCTACCCTTCCTTTGTATTAGATACCATACTTGCCATTAATCCAACCGGTAGCGGACTCTTTATGGTTCCTCATGAACGCATGCCAGAGATCAGCGGTATTTTGGTGATAGAGGCAGAGTACATTGGTTCAAGTGGCGAAAATCATAGAAGGGTTAAGCGCATCAAATGGCAATGCGATGAGCCATCTTTAAAACTCATTTATAAGTCAGGAATGTGGCAAATTGTTAAAAGTTCTCATTCTTCATTGCCCAACAATAGTGAAGTTGAACTGATTAAAAGACCGAGATACGGATTTCAAGAGAACATAGACAATACACTAAGTAGGCAAAAAATTGAAATACCCTATTCTTTCAACAATGGTCTTCCTTCATCTGAATATACATATGAAATTACGGTAGACCGAATCGTTCAAGAAAATATAGCCTTTGAAGACCAAAGTTGGAAAATGCTGTTTCACAATTTTGAAGATGGAAAACTAAAGATTTGGAACGGCCTAGACGATTCTTGCCTGTACTTCTTTGAAGTTCGGAAAGGTGATGAAGTGCTAATCCGCAACACAACGCATTCCTCAGACACATTGACATATAATATAAAACATGAAGAAGTAATGCTGAGCTATTGGAACTCATGTACACAAAAAGGCAACTGTTATGAGATAACCGATAAAAGCAAATTCCTCCGAGAATTTGAAAAAAAGCCAAATCTTACACTTTCAGGCCCTACTCGAATATTTCCAGGCGACAGCGCAAAATGGGAGATTGAACTCCATAAAAAAGACAAAGCCTTAGAAGATGTTGATTTTCTTTTTATGTCTTATAAAGGAAAACAGTTTAACGAAATTCCTATAGCGTATGAGTTTCCTACTAAAAGAGCGCGTAGACGATATCCTACAAATTACAATCGGCATAGATCTTCTGACCTATACAACTCAATTTTTGAGTTAGAAGAACCCTCCAAGCGACAGATTAACAGACTTGATCCACAGTGGAAAAAGCGTTTAGCCTTGGATAGTGTAGGCTTGTTTCAATATATGTTTCTAGAAGATGCTCAATCTGTCTTCTATAGACCATTGCCATCCAACCAAATGACAAAGAGTCAATTAGCTGTCTTTCTTTTCGATGGAAGCAAAATAATCTCCGTTCAATACTTTAGCGTAGATAATAAAATAAAGTACTTCAAAAACTTCTCAGACGGCAATTACTCCGCTCCGGTTTCACCGGGTTTTCACTCTCTAAACATTCGTAGCCTAGACCATCTTTTTCAGGTTTCTGCAATAGAAGCTCGCGCAGGATATAAAACCGAATTGGTCATTGATATTAGTCGCTTGCCTTCTAGCATAATTCAAATTCCAATGCCCTCTAAGTTGGATGAAAATGAATTGCGATTACTCCTCAGCAGCTACACCCGCATTAAAGCTAATCGCGACTTCCGCGTTCAGCAAGATCTAATGTATTATGATTTAAAGGCTTATACCGATTATGTGGT
>CALCFH010000309.1 GCA_937900215.1 uncultured Cryomorphaceae bacterium | reverse complement strand
TCACTTTTTAACAGTGCCAGTCCTATGAAAAGTGATATTCACCACCTTTTTCCAACGGATGTGACATCGAATAGCCAAAGGGGAAATTTGCCATTCGGAATAGTAACAGGAACACCTTCTTGGCAACAAGGCGGATCAAAAATGGGTGGAGGTAAATTTGAACCTAGGGATTTGCAGAAGGGTACGGTTGCTCGAGCTATGATGTATTTTGTACTTCGCTATCAGAATTATTCAAATTTCTTTTCAGGCAACCAAGAAGTCACCCTTTTAGATTGGCATACTGCTTTTCCTCCTTCAGCTCAAGATCTTGCTAGAAACAATGATATTCAGCAATTGCAATCCAACCGAAACCCGTTTACAGATTATCCTCAATTTGCTGATAGAATGGGTCTTTTATCTCAGAATGGAATGCTTGCAACAGATAAATCATGGGTTCTTATGCCAGATACCATTGTATTAAGGCAGGGAGTAGAGGCCAATGCGGTTGTGTATAATTCAGGGAATCAATCGCTGAATATCAATTCTATTCAACTAGCCGATACCAATTTCACTTTTTCTTTTAATGGCTCCATGACCATTGGAGCTGGTGAGTATAGAACTATTTCCATAGAATTAAAGCATCCTGTTCAGACTCAGTCGCAATTGATTTTGCAATCAAATAGCAATGTTCAAGTTTCAGACTATGTACATTTAAAGTCAATAATCCGCAATGGTATTGGGTTGAATGAGTTTGCCAGTAGCAAACCGGTTTTATTTCCTAATCCATCTAAAAGTCAGGCAGTAATACATTGGAAAGGGGAGCAGTTTGGGTATGAAATACTCGACTTTCAGGGAAGAGAGGTGTACCGTTCGACAGAACATTTTAGCAATGAAGCAAACTTGCCTCAGTTGAGATCAGGCATTTATACAGTGCGCATTCACAGTGTAAGCGGAAGGTTAGCAACTGAAAAATGGATTCTTTATTGAAGCCTTTCCGATTGAAACTGTATCAAGTCACCATTCTCGATTCCATTTTCTAAACAGTAGTTGCCAGCAAGTTCGAGCACATAATATGCAGGCGCTTCAGAAGGCAGACTTCTTTCAGATAAAGGAGTTGCATTGGCTTGAATGCTAACAATTTCTTTGTTCTTATTAATGTAAATAATATCCAACGGAACATAGGTATTGCGCATCCAAAAAGACTGTATTCTCTCAGATTCCATAATGAAGAGCATGCCTGTATTCTTTGGAATGCTTTTTCTGAACATCATTCCATATTCTTTCTCTTCATCTGTAAGAGCCATTTCAATTGCAACAAAGGCCAAGGTGTCTTGATTGGAAGCATCTAAAATGGTCAATTCGCCTTCTTTTGTGAATTTGGGTTCATATTGACTGCTGCTTTTTTTCTTTGAGGAAGAGTTTTTTTCTTCCAATTCACAAGAAAAGATGCATGCTGCAAGACTTAAAGAGAGCCCTGCTTTCCAAAAGAAAGTTCTCATTTTAAAGGAGCTATTTTAAAGGATCGAATAACAAAGAAAAGTCCAACTAAAATAAGTGGAATACTTAATCTCTGTCCAAAATTTAAATCTAGGCCTTTCTCGGATGCCACTTGAACTACCTTGAAGAACTCTATGAAAAATCTAAATCCAAACAGAGTAATTAGAAAGAGACCAAATAGCAGGCCTTGCTTTTTCCAATAGCCTTTTTGATAAAGACCATAGAGAAGGATGAATATCAGCAGATAGGCAAAAGATTCATACAGCTGAGTTGGATGCCTTGGAATTCCAAGAACACTTCTTTGGGCAATCCAATGATTGTTTACAAACTGTAGTTTGTAGTTGGATGGATCCTCAACAATAATATTCTTCTCCTCATTCGGAAACATATTTAGGTAAGCTGCTTGGTTTTGAATTATTTCGTTGGCTTTATCCTCAGACATTCCCGAAGTTAATTCAGTGGTCATCAGATAAACAGGGTATTCTAAACTATCGGTTTGAAGTCTTTCGGAGGTTTTATTGAAATCAATTTTGGTTATGTCTTCCTCCCAATAATTACTGAGAGCCTCTCGGCTAAGGTCAACAAAGACAGTCTCTGTAGGCGAGTTGGCCATATTACCGTAGATCTCAGAGTTAAACATATTGCCTAAACGGATAAAGCAAGCGGCTAATGCAACCGTAATGACTACCTTATCTAAAATCCATAGTGGCGATTTATGTGTGATCTTTTTTGAAAAGTAGTAAAGCGTGATTATAATAGCTATGGCTGCACCATGACTCGCTAAACCTCCTTTCCATACTTTAAGTATTTCGATAGGATTTTCAGAGTAATAATCCCATTGATAAAAGAAAACATGACCAAGTCTTGCACCTAATATGGTTGCGATAACCATATAGCTCAACAATGAATCTAGCACCTCTTTGGGTACACCTTCTTTTTTAAAGAAGCCATTCATAATATAGAAGCCAACAAAAAAGCCTGCTGCAAAAAAGAGCTGGTAGAATCGGATGTTTGCTCCAAACACACCAAATCCTTTGGAGACATCCCATGTAAGGGTTAAAAAATCATGCACTAGAATATAGTTTGATGCGAATATACTAAGCTGCGCTTGGAGTATGGCGAAATGGAATACCATCGTTAAAAGAGCATGAATAGTATATATTTGCCAGCTTGTCTATGGGCCTACTTAAAAAAGATGTTTTCGGCAATGTCCTCTTAGTAAAGAGGCTCATTATCTTCATATTTGGAGCGGTAACCTATTATCGTTTTAATATGGCAAATAGAACCATTGTAAAAGGTTCTGAGGTTTTAAAAGACTTGCCCGATCGGAAGGTTTTATTTGTGAGCAACCATCAAACCTATTTTGCTGATGTTGCAGCTATGTTTCATGTTTTTGGAGCGGCCAAATGGGGCGTTTACAATCGAATCGATTTTTTTTGGCATCTTTTCAATCCTAGATTGAATGTTTATTTCATTGCTGCATTGGAAACAATGAAAAAAGGATTTTTACCGAGATTGTTTTCACATGTTGGTTCAGTAAGTATTAAACGTACTTGGCGAGAAGCGGGTAAAAACATTGATAGAAGTGTAGACCCAAGGGATGTAAAGAAGATAACAACTGCCATAGAAAATGGTTGGGTAATTACCTTTCCTCAAGGTACAACCAAGCCCTTTGTGCCTGGAAGAAAGGGTACGGCTAAGATTATAAAGGAATATCAACCAATCGTTATCCCTGTAGTTGTAAATGGATTTCGTAGAGCCTTCAACAAAAAGGGCCTTCTAATGAAAAAAAGAGGCTGTACTCTATATGTTACCATAAAGCCACCGCTTGAAATTGATTACAATCAGACAGCTGATTTTATATTGAAGCAAATAATGGACAGTATTGAGCAAAGCGATAATTTTGTGCGTCCCAAGAAGTTGAGGCACAATCAGAACGTTGAAGCCTAATTAGACTCACTCAGACAGGGCTTAGGATATTTGTCACACTTCAAAGATCTCATCTTCCTTAAATTTGAAACTATGAAAAGCAAAGTTTTAAAATCCGGTATTTTTTTTGCCGTAATCAGCTTCTTTAGTGTTGCTTGCAATAAAGACATTTCTGTAGGGTCTGGAGATGATACGGATAATCGCAATGTTTTTATCGCTCCGTATTTTACCTATAATGGCAATCCGTTTTCGAGCGATTCTATTTATCTGGATAGCTTTGGGAATCGTTTTGTGATAGACAATATCCAAATAATTATTTCCAATTTTTTTATTGCAGGACAAGGAGATACCGTAAAGGATCCCAATTCTTTCAATGTTTTAAACTTCAGAGATCAGCAATTTAAAGTGTTGAAGTTGCCAAAGGGAACCTATTCAGGCTCTTATGGATTCACAATTGGGATGGATTCTCTTACCAATTCTAAATTACCAGGAACGTTCCCTTCCACTTCGGGCTTGAGAGATCCAGCTTTATATAGGGGAAGAAAGCCGTTTTATTTTGGATATAAGTTTCTGCTTATCGAGGGTAGAGTTTTTAATCCGCTGGGTATCGATACTTTAGGCCCTAAACGCTTTTTCACATATGAGTTAGGAGATTCTTTAACCCTTACTAGAACAAGACAAAAGAGTTTTACGGCAAGCAACGACAAGCCAATTGTCTTTGAAGTGCGTTTCGATATAGCAGATATGCTAGAACCATTTGATTTATTTGTAGGCGATACCATCCTTACAGATAGAAGGTATCTAGATGATTTTGCTGATGCCTTATTGTTGAGAGATTATTTAGATTCCGCTATAACACCTTTCTAAAATGAAAAATTGGTTTCCCCCTATTGGTTTGTCAATACTAACCGTTCTAAGTATGGCAATGTCTTGCCAATCTAACGAAGAAACCAAAGACAGTTTTATTGAGCTAACTCCTGAAGCCAATTTTGGAGGGAGCATAGTTGGATTTAATAATCCAAATGCTATAGATGCTAGTACGGATGTGCTCATTTTTGAGTTGAAATTTTATTTATCTAAAATTCGAGCAGTAGCAACGGATAATCGAGAATATGAACTTGTAGACTATTGCTTTTTTGATTTCCGAAATCCAGATTTCACTAAGTGCAGGATGAAACTCCCGGAAGGCGTCAATGTGAAAGGTCTTCGCTTAAACGTAGGTCTAGATTCAACTCAAAATTATTCAGATCCCGCCAGTTTTAATCAGTCTCATCCACTGAGTGCCGCAAGAGGAATGTACTGGACCTGGGCTACTCAATATCGGTTCTTGTTAATTGAAGGAAAGGCAAATCAAACAGGACTCATAGGTTCGTCTTCTGATCAGGGAATAAGCTACCACCCCGGAGGGAATCACTTATATATTGAGGATGTCTTTCTTCCTTTAAATCTAGGAGTTGGCAATGGTTCCACTCGCAGTGTTTTACTTAAGTTAGATATAACGAAGTGGTTTAACGGTGTCTCGGGTGCCATTGACCCCATCACAGAATCTAATGTTCATGCAGCGCCAGAAGACCAAGCTTTAGGCAAGAGATTTATCGAAAACTTCTCCTCGTCTATGCGTTTGCAATAAGCTTGCGTTGAGATCTATACTATACTTTTTCTCTCTCTTTTTACTTTGTTTTTCCACTTCTTGTTCTGAAGAGAGAAAGAAGGATTCTATTCGGTTGTATGTGCCACTGCCTCCACTGGTTTTCCCGATAGAGAATCCCATCAAAACGGAGAGAATTGAATTGGGCAGATTGCTCTTTTTTGATCCAATTCTGTCTGTAGATTCTACCATTTCGTGCTCGAGTTGTCATTTTCCTGAATATGCTTTTAGTGATACCCTTGAAGTAAGTAAAGGGGCTCATGGAAGACTGGGATTTAGAAATTCACCATCGCTATTCAACTTAGCTTGGAAGCCTCATTACTTTAAAGATGGTGGCGTGCGAAACTTAGAGCTTCAAGTTTTAGCGCCCTTATTAGCACCCAATGAAATGGACTTTGGAAGTGAAGCTTTGCTAAAGAGGCTTAATGAGTCTGAGATATATAGAAACCTATTTCTAGAAACCTATGGCAGCCTGCCGAGCTTGCAGTTGGCAGTTCAGGCGCTAGCTAGTTATGAGAGATCATTGGTGTATAATCAATCGAGATTTGATCTCTTTCTAAGAGCTGAAATTCAGTTGACTGAGCAAGAAATGGCAGGGATGAGACTTTTTTACAGTCCAGAATTGGCCTGTTCTCATTGCCATTCAGGCGTGCTATTAACCGATTTTAAATTCCATGATATTGGCTTGCCAGAATCTGAAGATGTTGGTAGATATAGAGTTAGCCTAGATAGTTTAGATAAGAACAAATTTGAGACACCAAGCCTAAAGGCCGTTTCACTCACGGCCCCTTATATGCACAATGGTAGCTTCCAAGATCTGAAGGCAGTTATTGAATGGTATAGTACTGAGGTAAAGTGGCAAACTTTTAAAGAAAAGGAGTTGAGCCCCCTCAATTTAAGCGCATCGGAAAAGGAAGCTTTATTGGCGTTTTTGCTTTGTCTTTAGTGTTGAACCGAAAAGCGTTCGACATAGGATTGGCCGTTGGATTCCTTCCAACTTAAAAAATAGAATCCTGAAGGAAGTTCAGAGACATCTATAGAGTTATGATAGTCTCTCTCAACTATCAATTGGCCTTGAAGATTGAGGATGGATATCTTTCCAATTACTTGATTACTGATCTGGAGGTAATCTGCGCATGGATTGGGATAAAGTTTAGCTTCCGCTTTATACCGAATAGGGATACTTAGGTTGGAATTTAGTATAAACTCAGAGAGTTGAGCGGGCAATCCGTTGTCCTTTTCTGAACTAATGTAGTAGGTAGTAGCGCTTATTCTTTCAATGGCTTCAACTTGTTGAGGTCCAGTAACTGCCAATGTATACGACATTTGAAGTGAAGAAGGAAGATTCCATCCATTCGTAAAAAGAATTTCATGAATAAAGACAGAATTAAAAGAGTATCCGCAGAGGACAATTTTATTTGCACTTCCATTAAAACATCCGGCCGTAACCAAACCTGGGGTAGAGAGAATTGCTTTTCTACTGATGGAATAGTTTCCAGCAGTTTTGGGCAAGGTGTACACTGCCGAACTGCTAAAAGTGCTTCTGTCTTTGGTAAATAAATAGATTGAATCACCTACACATACCATGGCCTCAGCATCAAAAGGAGTAAATTGGTTTGAGCCGAAAGTGTTTTGCTCCGCATAATTGAAATAAATGGCGTCTGCACTCACTGTATCATTGAAAAGGAAATCAGTTCGGTTGATTTTGTAAATCGCCAGATTGGTTCTGGTTCCAGTGTTATTTCCGAAATCGCCAATGTATATAAATTGATTGTCAGCGGAAATATCTTCCCAATCATTGGCGCTTGCATTTGCTATGAACACTTTTCGAAGAACAGAGCCGCTAAGGCTGTCGATCTCATATAAAAATGGGCCATCTCCTGAGTCGTTGTGGGTAACCAATCGTCCGCTAACTTCTACCAAACCCGAGCTTTCTTCTACTTGAGCGCTTAGGGCAATACGCTGTGTAGACTGTATAATTTGGGCGGAAAGGAGCGCGCATAGAAGAATCAGGCTTAGGGAAAGAATCCATTTCATATTAAGTTATCACTTGTTTAAAACACATTTTTAGATCTTTGAAAGATACTAAACTAGCCATTTATCTTTGAGCATATGTTAAAGATTCACCTTATCGCCATAGGTGGGGCAGCGATGCACAACTTGGCACTGGAACTCGCTCATCAAGGACATAGAGTGAGCGGTTCAGACGATCAGATATTTGAACCATCTAAAAGCAGATTAGAGCGGGCTGGCTTATTGCCTACCAATGGTTGGAATGCAGATAAAATTTCGGCGGATTTAGATGTTGTTGTACTCGGAATGCATGCACATGCAGATAATCCGGAATTGAAAAGGGCTTTGGAATTGGGGTTGAAAGTGCAATCGTACCCTGAATTTATCTATGAAAGAAATAAGTCAAAAACCCGAATTGTAGTTGCCGGAAGTCATGGTAAGACATCAATAACCTCTATGATATTGCATGTATTAAACGAGCTTAAACAAGAGGTAAACTATCTAGTAGGAGCCCAATTACCAGGTTTTGACCGGATGGTTAAGCTGGATGAATCTCTTGAGTTTATGGTGATTGAAGGCGATGAATATTTAAGTTCTACTCTAGATAGAAGGTCTAAGTTTCTATGGTACAAGCCAAATATTGCTATAATTTCTGGTATAGAGTGGGATCACGCAAATGTTTTTCCAGATAGAAACGAATATTATTTGCAGTTTGAGAAGTTCGTTGAGTCTATTATGCCAGGTGGAAGTCTAGCTTATTTTGAAGAAGATGAGCGTTTAAAGGAGATTGTACTTCGTTGCTCAAAGGAAATACGTCTATTTCCGTATGCCACACCTCAGTATAGAATAGAGCAGAGTGAAGTGATTTTGGAAACGCATGAAGGAGAGGTTGCGCTTAGGGTTTTTGGAAGACATAATCTTCAAAACCTAGAAGCAGCCCGTCTGATTTGTAATCAGCTTGGGGTAATGGACTCAGATTTTTATTCAGCCATTTCAAGTTTTGAAGGGGCGAGTAGGAGGCTTGAAAAGGTATATGAAGAAGGAGGGAAGTGTATTTACAGAGATTTTGCCCATGCGCCTTCTAAGGTGAAGGCTACTATTTCTGCAGTTCGAGAATTCCATCCATATAAAAACTTTATAGCCTGCTTTGAATTACACACCTTTTCAAGCCTTTCTAAAAGCTTCCTGCCTCAATATCAAGATTCTATGAATTTGGCAGACCATGCATTGATTTATTTCAATCCTGCGGAAGTTGAAAGAAAACGCCTTCCAGCTCTAGAAATGGCTGAATTAAAGCAGTATTTCAATCGGACAGACTTGAAGATTTTCATGGAAAAACAGGCTTTGTTGGATGGTTTGAAGGCACTGTTTTCCGATGATTCCATTCTGTTACTAATGAGTTCTGGTCAATTTGGCGGTATTAATTTGGAAGAATTAAAGGGCAAATAGACCCACTTTTTCTTTCGCCCTAGCTACTTCGATGTACTGCATGAAAAGTATTGGCTCTGCTTGTTTGATTTTCAATCCTTTCGCATTACATTTGCAGCCCTTTTTCTGCAGCAGAATCCAATCAGAGAAGGGGTTGATAAATAGTAAAATAAGCTCTCATTTTGATGCTTGCTAAAGATTGGAAGAGAAATGAGATACAATGAATTTTATGTCCGAAGAGACAAACAAACCCATCGAAGAGACCGCAGCGGTAGATTCGAACACCCAAAACGATTTACCCACATCTGAGGTAGATACCAACGAGAGTACAGCTGCTGAGGCAGTTGTTGAAAGCTCAGTGGAGGCTTCCGCAACGGAAGGAGTAGAAGTTGTTGCAGAAACAGCTTCAGATGAAGCAGTTGTAGCAGAAGCGCCTGTAGCAGAAGAATCTCCTAAGCCGAGAGTGAGAAAGGAGCGAGAAAAGAAATCGCACAAACCAGATGATGATTCTGACGATGATCTTGATCAATTGCAATTGATTGATGATGAGCCAGAAGAGTTAGATTGGGAAGCTCTTGAAACTGGAATAAGCGGCGTTAGTCGTGAGTTGAGAGCTCAAATGGAGGAAATGTACGCAGCAACTCCATCTGTAACAGAGCATCAAGTTGTTATAGGTAAAGTGGTTGCCTTAACAGATCGCGAAGCAATCATTGATATCGATTCTAAGTCGGAAGGCGTAGTATCTTTAAATGAGTTTCGTTACAATCCAGATTTAAAAGTATCAGACGAAGTTGAGGTTTTAGTTGATAAGCTAGAAGATAAGAACGGCCAATTGGTTCTTTCGCATCGCAAAGCACGTCAGATTAAAGCTTGGGATAGAGTAAATGATGCCCATGCCACAGAAGAAATTGTAAACGGATTTGTGAAATGCCGCACGAAAGGCGGTATGATCGTGGATGTTTTTGGCATTGAAGCCTTCCTTCCTGGTTCTCAAATAGATGTTAAGCCTATCCGTGATTACGATGCATACGTAGGTAAGACAATGGAATTCAAGATTGTTAAAATCAATCAAGAATTTAAGAACGTGGTTGTTTCTCATAAGGCACTTATTGAGGCCGACCTAGAAGAGCAGAAGAAAGAGATCATCTCTAAATTGGAGAAAGGTCAAGTTCTTGAAGGAATCGTTAAGAACATTACTTCTTATGGAGTATTTGTTGATTTGGGAGGTGTAGACGGATTGGTTCACATTACAGACTTGAGCTGGAGCCGTATTAGTCATCCTTCTGAAATGCTTGAATTAGATCAAAGAATTAACGTTGTAATTCTTGACTTTGATGAGAGCAAAACCCGTATACAACTGGGTATCAAGCAGCTTGAGGCCCATCCATGGGAGCAGTTGGATAAGAACCTAAGTGTAGGTAGCAAAATCACTGGTAAGGTGGTAGTTATTGCAGACTATGGTGCTTTCATAGAAGTAATGCCAGGTGTTGAAGGATTAATCCACGTTTCAGAAATGTCATGGAGCACGCATTTACGCAGTGCACAAGACTTCGTGAAAGTGGGTCAAGACGTTGAGTGTATCATTCTTTCTCTTGATATGGAGGAGCGCAAAATGTCCTTGGGCATGAAGCAACTTTCTCCAGACCCATGGACCGACATTACCTCTAAATATCCGGCAAATAGCAGACATAAAGGAACGGTTCGCAATTTCACTAACTTCGGTGTATTCGTAGAGTTGGAAGAAGGCATTGACGGCTTAATTCACATCTCTGATTTGAGTTGGACTAAGAAAGTAAAGCATCCAGGTGAGTTTACCTCGGTTGGAAGCGTACTTGAAGTACTTGTTCTAGAAATAGATGTAGAAAGCCGTAAGTTGAGCTTAGGTCATAAGCAAGTTGAAGACAATCCATGGGATACTTATGCTACTCTGTTAGAGGAGGGAAGTGTTCTTAGTGGAAAAGTAACTGAGATCTTTGATAAAGGAGCAAATATTCTCATCGAGAATGTAGGTGTTGAAGCCTTTGCGCCAAGCCGTCATTTGGTGAAAGAAGATGGAGGTCAGCTAAAGACCGGCGACGTTGCCGATTTCAAGGTAATTGAGTTTAACAAAGAAAACCGCAGAGTAGTGGTTTCTCATAGCCGCATGTTTGGCGATGTGAAAGTTGCGCAGGAGGCGAAGGAGGTTGAAAAAACAGGTATGGCTGTTAAGAAGCTTCAGTCGAATGTTGAGCGCTCTACTTTGGGTGATATTGATGCTCTTTCGCAATTGAAAGCTGAGCTTGAAGCTCGTGAAAGCGAAGACGAAAACTAGACATATGTTTTAATAGAAAAAGCCTCGCAATTGCGAGGCTTTTTTTTGATGTATTATTAAAGTTTTGGAACGAACGAGAGAAGATCTTTCCCTCCATCTCCGAAGAGTTTTAATTTATCACCCGTGATGTCAAAACTTTTAACTTGACTTAGGGCATTTAGGAACTTTTTTTCTCCGTCACCAGCGCATGCTTTTTTAGTCATAGCCCCTGGGTCGATGCCTAAACCCATTCCACTTAGGTTAAAACTTCCATTAAAATTATTGCAACCTGTAAATCCAGATAATTTGCTGTCTTTAGAAAACAATAGGCTGGGAATTGCAGAAGTGAAATCATTGCTAGATATGGCCTTCCCCATCAAGCTCTCAAGATTCCATGTCTTGGAAGAC
>CALCFH010000308.1 GCA_937900215.1 uncultured Cryomorphaceae bacterium | reverse complement strand
GACCAGAACCTACTGCAATGGCATTGGGTTTGGCATCAAGAGCCACTTCATCTTTGAGAAATTGTAGGCAATCCTGAACGAGGAGATGCAACTTCTCTGCATGAACAAACTGATTGGATGACTCATTGAGTTCAAGAAGTATAGTTTCTCCAGAACTGATAGCCACAGAGCAACTTCGGGTAGAAGATTCAATCAATAATAGAATAGGCTGCTTCATCTACTCGGTATGAATAGCGGCTCTATTCTTCGCCTTTCTTTTTAACCAGAACGGCGTCGCCGCTTACAAGGTCTTTGCTCAGCAGTGAATATGGACCTGTAATGATCTCCATTCCTTCATCCGGACCCATCAGCAATTCTATATTCTGATCGTCTTGAATGCCGGTTTTTACCACTATCAACTTCGCTTTTCCATCGATTACTGCAAAAACCACTTCAAATTCCTCATCGTCTTGCTGATCTGAATTAGCGGCGCTTTCTTTTCTCTCTTTCTTCTCGCGGTACGAAAGTTTGACACTGCTTGTATCGGTTCTTAAGTTCACAGCCTGAATGGGTACAGTAAGAATATTAACTTTTCTTTCAGTCTGAATATCAACCGAAGCCGTCATACCCGGACGAAAGGGTGAACGACCGGATTCGTCGCTTAAACTTTCATAGCTCGAAGGTAAAATGCGAACTTTCACCTCAAAGTTAGTCACTTGGTCGACACTGGTTCCAGTAAGCTTAGCCGAGTTGGCAATCTGAGTTACAACACCTTTAAACTTCTGATCCTGAAAGGCATCTACTTCAATATTGGCCGTATCGCCCAAAGAAACACGCACAATATCGTTTTCATTCACTTCTACTAGAACCTCCATTGCTTGAAGGTTAGAAACGCGCATTAGCTCAGTTCCAGTCATTTGAGCAGTTCCTACCACTCGCTCTCCTTTTTCTACGTTTAACAGTGAAATGGTTCCATCTGTAGGTGCAAAAAGGCTAGTTCTATTTAGGTTGTCTCTGGCCTCTTTTGCATTGGCTTCGGCACTCTTAAGTTGAAAACGAGCCGATTCTACAGACAACTTGCTTACTTCAAAGCTGCGCTGTGCTGCGTCGAATTCTTGTTGCGAAATGGCACCTTTTTTCTTTAATTCAATAGAGCGATTGTAAATTTTATCAGCTTCAACCAGTTGAGCTTCTGTAGAAGCAAGGGCCGCTTTGGCCGAACTCACAGCGGCATCTACTCGATTCACCGAAGCAATATAAATGTCTGGATTGATCTTGGCGAGTAGTTCGCCTTTCTTTACGGTTTGGCCTTCAATAACAGAAAGTTCAATGATTTCACCACTTACTTCGGATGAGATTTTAATTTCTAATTCAGGCTGAATTTTTCCGCTGGCAGATACCAATTCACTAATGGTTGCTCGTTTAACCTTTTCGGTAGTAACGCTTTCACCCTTATTGTTCGATCCTATCCAACCCCGGTTTTTAGCAACAAAGAGAATAATGATGAGAATAACGGCAGAAAGGAGGCCAATTTTTAAAGTACGGCTCATGGTGTTCTTTAGGGTTGAATGCTACCGCGAAGGTAAAATTCTAAGGTTTTAATTCTGAAAATATAATCGAATCTCGATTGGGCTAATTGTGCCTGTGCACGAGTTAGACTATTGCGCGCATTTTCGTAGTCGAATTGATTAATGGTTCCACTTTCATAGCGCACCTTGGCATAATTGAACGATTCTTGGCTGGCTTTTACACTCGACTCAGAAGCAGCGTAGGTTTCATAGGCGGCGGCGGCATCGGCGTAGGCTCGTTCTATAGTTTGTCGAAGGGTATTCTGATTGTTAATCAAATCCAAGCGCGCATTTTCTCTTCCAATCTTGGCGCTGCGCACTCCGTTTTTAAGTTGCATTCCAGACCAAATTGGAATGCTCAAGCTGAATCCTACAAATTGATTGAGGTTGTCATTGTATTGCTCCCCGAGAGATTTAATGTCTCCCTGGCTGAAATTCACACCGCCAAAATCAAAAACATCATCGCCAGTTGAAGTTATTCCAATTAAACTGGGGTCTCTAGGTGCAAGGCTTAAATCTCTAATCTGATCTGAATAATTGGTTCCAACCGATCCAAATAAAGAGAGGCTTGGATAGAATCCGCCTTTGGCCATTGCTACTTGTTTTTCAGCGCTTTGTACATCCAGCTCGGCAGCCGAAATGGAAGGCTGATTTTCAAGAGCCGAATTGTAAATATTCTCGGCACCCATAGTCAATACTTCCCCTCCTGGTAAAATCCCTTCATAGTCAATGATATCAAAATCGTCTTGAAAAGGAATCTGAATGGTTTGTGAAAGTTGAAGTTTAGATACTTTAAGATTGTTTTTTGCCGCAATCATAGATTGATTGTCTCTTGCTTGTTGCGCTTGTAAATCAAATAGACTGCCTGTAGGCTGAGATCCAGCATTGACTAGATCTGTCATGCGTTTTACTTGAAGATCAGTGGTTTTGAGTTGTTCTTCTGCAATTTTAAGTATCTCTTTGTTCAATAAAATCTGAATGTACTGTGAGGCCACATTCAAAGAGGTATTGTTTTTCATATCCTCCAATCGGTAAAGACTGGCGGCATGATCTATTCTATTTTGGGCTAGAGTGTTGAAGTTCCGATTGCCATCAAATAAAACCCATTGGGCAGTAACGGAAAGGCTGTTTGTCTGTCTCTGGTCTCGGCTAGGTATGTTCGTTACCGGGTCGATGTTTAATCCAAAACTCCAATTGTATCCTGCTGAACCATTTACAGTAGGGAAGAGTCTCGCTACTCCAACATCAATGCTGTTTTCGGCCAGTTGCGATTGAAGTGTACTTTGCTTTATCTGCACATTATTCTTCAGCGCAGTATCAATACAGGCTTGTAGAGACCAACTTGAGTTGTTTTGTGCAAGGAGACTGACTGAAAAAAGGAGCAAAAGAGCGGTTGTCTTGAATGGGCTGAGCATAGCTATAGCATTGACTTTGAGCAAATATAACTAATGCAAGTATCCTTTATGGGTGGATGGGTTCTGCCTCCGTTTTTTTAGAGTGTCTATACCAAGCAATGCCCACAACCAACATAAGAAGATATGGGAAGGCCATTAAGTAGAGTATCCCGTCATTAAGTCCCTCAGCAATAGGACTTCCACCTTCTCGAGAGCTTTCTGCTACGGCCTTGCACATACTGCATTGTGCCCAAGTTATGGAGGGTAAAATGAGGGCAAAGAAGCCCGAAATTAAACGAAATTTTAACGAATTAAACATAGTAAGGTGCCATGAACAAGTAGACCATCACTCCCGTTATCGCCACATAAAGCCAAATTGGAAAGGTGAAGCGTACCAGTTTTTTGTGTTTTGCAAATTCTTGGGTGAAAGCTCTGTATACACTTAGTAAGGCAAGGGGTAAAACCGCTACACTTAGAATGATGTGTGAGATTAGTACAAAAAAGTAGATTGGTCTTACCACTCCCTCCCCACCAAAGGCAACGGGTGCATGACTGAGTTTGGAAATCACATAAGAGACCAAGAAAACACTACTTAGAATGAGGGCAGTAACCATGGAGGCTCGATGAAGCGCAATGTTTTTCTTCTTGATAAAAACAAGTCCTAGGACAAGAAGAATAGCCGTTGTTCCATTTATAACGGCATGGAAAAGAGGTAGAATGTGCTTTTCAATTCCCGTTTCTATTCGCCAATCCTCGGGCATTAACATCAGTGCCAAAACCGCCAAAGGAATGATAATAGAGAGACTTAAAATAACAGGAATAAAACGCTTATCGTTTTTAGTAAGTTGAATATCCATTTACTTCTTTTTCAATTTTTTTGCTTCTTTCTCTGCTTTGTATTCTTTCCTAGACTTATCCCGTTCGTATTCGGCAATCAAGACTTTTAAATCTGAACTCAAGTCTTTCATTTCAATAGCATCCAAGGCATTATACGATCCAACTAAGTTGCCGTTGTCGTCTATTCTACTGCGAATACAACCTTCCCAGTCAACCAGTACAACTTGTTCTGTATGCAGAAAGCCACCGTCGGCAGTAGAGTCTTCTTGTGCGCTTTGAAGATAGTGACTGGCTGTTTTATAGAGGCTGTCTCTATTGCCTGTAAGAAAATACCAAAGATCATTATTGGCATTCATTCTCCGCGCATAATTCTTTAAAACGGCTACAGAATCGTTCTCTGGATCTACCGTAAATGACAAAATTCTAAACTGATCAAATCCTCCAAAGCGCTCTTGAAATTGCCTGATCTGGAAGTTCATACTCGGACAAATACTTGGACAACGACTGAAAAAGAAGCTGGCTAGGTAAACTTTACCTTTTAGAGAATCCGAATGAACGGTATGCCCTAATTGGTTTGTGAACTGCCAAGGAGCTACAGAGTAGGGAATGGTGTCGTATTCTATGCCTTCTGCGGTCTCAATCTTTTTTATTTCAGACGGACCAACGTAGGCTAAAGGCTGAAAGAAATTCTCTTCAGCGCTATAGACAAAAATGAAATACACAAAAAAGGGCAGCAATAGTAAGCTTACTAAGACTGCCCATTTAAATAAGCGATTGTACATACTAGATTAACAACTAATGCAACATATTGTTGATGTAAAAGCCTTCAGTGAGTACAATAAATAATAAGTATGGAATGAGAATAACCATAGGCAATGCGATGGTGTAAATCATTCCTTTTCTCTCAAATTTCAAGTGCATGAAATATGCAACAATGTAATACGCTTTTACTAGGGTGAGTAGAATAAAGAGAACGTTCAAATAGGTTGTTCCTATGAAAGATCTCATTAAAATTCCAGGTTTTATAATACCCAAAGCTACCTCTACGCCGGTTATAGCTAGCAGAAGCCAGAAAACCAACCAAATCCAACGTGTACCTGCGGGCCCTTCGTGATGCTCGCTTTCTCCTATTTGATGATGTGTTGATGCCATAATATCTTTGAATTATACGAGGTAAAAGAAGGTAAATACGAATACCCATACAAGGTCTACAAAGTGCCAGTAAAGACCCACTTTTTCAACCATATCATAATGTCCACGACGGGCGTAGGTGCCCATGATCACATTTATGAAGATGATAATATTGATGATTACTCCAGAGAATACGTGGAAACCGTGGAATCCTGTAATGAAGAAGAAGAAGTTGGCAAAAAGGTTGTTGCCATATTCGTTGCGAACCATATTGGCGCCTTGCACTACTTCTGCTTTTTCAAGCATCTTAACAGCCGTTGAGTGAGGAATGGCTTCTTTGGCCTTCCCAGGAACAAGTAAAACATAATCTCCCTGCTTGAAGGCAGTTTGTATTTGCTCACTATTAAATTTTTCATGATGTCCATGCGCTCCAGCACTCGGACCATGAACCAGGTCTGTAAGGGTTATTTGGGTGCCGGCTTCATCGCCTATGTACAATACCCTTCCATCTGCAACCTGAACCGCTCCTTTGTCGCCAGAGATGAAATGATACCATTCCCAAGCCTGAGAGCCTAAGAATATAAAACCACCAATAATAGTTAAGAACATCCACCAAATAACGCTCTTCTTATTGTTTTCATGGCCGGCATTTACTGCCAATACCATGGTTACTGAAGACATGATAAGAATGAAAGTCATTAAGGCAACATACAACAGTGGTTGATCGCCATGAATGAAAGGAAAATGTGTGAAAACATCTTCTGCTACAGGCCAAGTTTCGACATATTTAAAGCGCATAAGGCCATATGACGTTAAAAAACCAGAGAAAGTTAAGGCGTCACTGAGGAGGAAAAACCACATCATTAACTTGCCATAACTAGCGCCAAGTGGCTGTCTGCCACCGCCCCAGAGTTTTCCCTCCGGAGCTCCCATT
This sequence comes from uncultured Cryomorphaceae bacterium, assembly GCA_937900215.1. Classification (GTDB taxonomy): domain Bacteria; phylum Bacteroidota; class Bacteroidia; order Flavobacteriales; family Schleiferiaceae; genus RFXV01. The sequence continues at coordinate 2,758 of CALCFH010000308.1, read as the reverse complement.
GCTGCTTCTTGAGCCATTTGGAATACTTTATAATTGCAGGCGCAAGTTTAACGAATAAATAGCAAAAAAAGGAATAAACCGATCCAAACTACACCTAAGAAGTGCCAAAATTGTGCGGCTAAGTCGAATCCAAGTCTCCGATCTGATGAATATTTGTTCAGATTAGCTCTAAAACTCGTAATAATCAGCACTATAAGTCCAGCTGTTAAATGGAGTAGGTGAAAAAAAGTTATGGCATAAACCCAAGAGCCAGCTGTAAAGCTTCCTTCTCCCGTAAAAAATACTCCCGATTCTTTCAGTTCAGTCCAACCCCTTACTTGCAAATACAAAAATCCTATTCCACATAACAGAGCCAGAAAAAGATAAGGAGCGGCTTCTTTTGATGAAGTAGAGCTTATTTTTTTTGAAGCTACGAATAGAAGTAGACTGCTTAAAACAATCACTGCCGTGCTGTAATAAAAAGACTGGGGCAAGTCAAATACTACCCACAGACCTTCTTGAAGCAGTGCTTTTCTGCTTACAATATATCCGCTCGTTAAACCTGCAAATCCCATGAACATACTTGCCATTCCAATCCAGAGAAGGGGTTTCCGGACTTTCTTTTTCTCGGCAAACGAAAGTGTTTCCATTATTTTTAGATGAATCTATCTACGACGTAGATAATTTGAATTAAAGTTAACCATAGAACACTTGCGAGCATTAATCGTTTTGCATCCCGAACGGTTTGATTGCGAAATAGGCCAATGGCGCGAATTAAAAGGAAGACTCCCAATCCACCAATCAATACGGCAGCAGGAACAGACAAGGTGAGTGTCTTGGTTAATCCTGTTGCGGGAAGGATTGAAAGTGGAATGAGTGCCAAAGTGTACAACAGGGCCTGAAAAGCGGAAGCATGATCTCTTTTTCCTGAGGGTAAAAGATTGTAGGAAGCCTTGGCATAATCGTCGTGAAGCATCCAAGCAATGGCCCAAAAATGAGGGAATTGCCAAACAAATTGGATCGCAAACAAAGTTCCAGACTCTATGTCGAAATCGTTTCGAGCGGCTACCCATCCAAGCATGAAGGGAATAGCGCCAGGAATGGCTCCTACGAATACAGCCCAAGGTCCTTTGGCCTTCATTGGGGTATAGACAAGGACATAGATTAACAGGCTCAAGGTTCCAAAAAAGGCTGATATTGGGTTAATAAGGTATAACAAGGCTACACCTATTACTCCCATTAGGGCGGCGGCCATTCCGCTCTGTTTAGGAGTTAAGCTCCCTGATGGAATGGGTCTAATTTTCGTGCGGTCCATTAAAGCATCGCGATCCTTTTCCCAAACTTGGTTGAAGGCATTGGAGGAGCCCACTACTAAGAAGCCCCCTAATAATAGAAAAACAAATTCGAGAAGATCAAAAGCAGTTGTACCCAATAAGTATCCAGCTGCAGAAGAAAAGACAACACTGCTGGCCAATCGTGGTTTCGCTAGTGCTACGTAATCCTTCGTTTTAATTTTCGAGCGTTCCGCAGTATATGTATTTGAATTCACATTCATTGATTATTCTCCCTATCGAGAGAATGATTTATTCTTTAACAATAAACCATGGGTTTAAAAGATCCTCCTTATTGTATTTCAGAGGGCCTTCTTCGGTATGTTTTAAAACTCTAAATCCAGCAGCGGTTGCTATGGCATGGCCGGCAGCAGTGTCCCACTCCATGGTAGGTGCAAAGCGCGGATACACATCGGCTTTCCCTTCTGCTACCATACAAAGTTTTAGACTGCTTCCCTTAGATATAATATCCATTTTACCGTGTTTCTCTTCCAAGCCTTTAAAATAAATTTCCGTTTCCGGACTCATATGCGAGCGACTTCCAACAACCGTAAAGGCACGCTCTCCTTTGATCGGAAGGGCACTTCCTTTCGACTGCAATTCTGCCCATGAAATTTTCTGGTCGTTGGCAATGTTAATAAGGTAGGCTCCTTTTCCTGCCGCCCCAACATACAATTGATTCGTAACAGGAACGTAAATAATACCCGCAACGGGGTCTTGTCCGTTTACTAGGGCAATATTCACAGTAAACTCACCATTTCGCTTAATAAACTCCTTCGTTCCATCCAGTGGATCAACAATCCAAAGCCATGTCCAGTTCTTGCGCTCGTTAAAATCAATGCTTTTTCCTTCTTCACTCAGAACAGGAACATCGGTTTTTACTAGATGTTTCATGATGGCCAAATGCGAATTTTGATCAGCCAAGGTTAGGGGAGAGGCATCTGCCTTTATCTCAACTCCAAAATCGGCTTTGCCATAAACTTCTAAAATTTCTTTTCCAGCGTCGAGTGCAGCTTGTATCGCGATGTCTAATAAATGTTCCATTTCGAGAATTTGCATTAAGGCCGCGAAATTACGCCATGCATTTTAGAATGGATTGAAATTTATGGGATTGATGCGATTTTCTCAAATAGCAGTTAAATGGAAAGTGCAATTCTCTCTGAGCCTGTGAATAGCCTTTTGGCGCAGATTCCATTCTCTATGTAAAGAGAGATGAATTACTCTTAAAGTTGATTGAATAATAAGCCGAAGGTTTCTAAGGCCGTACTATCTGACAAAGACTTGGCTGTACACATTGAAAAAGCCCCATTAAAGGGGCTTTAATAAGATAGGGTAGTGCAGAGTTCGTTAGTCTATACTTGGATTAGAAGCTAAGCGTGTAACCCAAGCTAATGCGAAAAACGTTATTTCGTATCGAGTTGTTTTCAGGAGCATCCTCTCCTAGGATG
>CALCFH010000307.1 GCA_937900215.1 uncultured Cryomorphaceae bacterium | reverse complement strand
CTCCGTCCATTTGTGCAGCACCAGTGATCATGTTTTTAACATAGTCAGCGTGACCTGGACAATCTACGTGTGCGTAGTGACGATTCTCAGTTTGATACTCTACGTGTGATGTATTAATGGTAATACCACGTTCTTTTTCTTCTGGTGCGTTATCGATTGAGTCGAAAGAGCGCTTTTCACTAAACCCTTTCTCGGCCAACACTTGAGTGATTGCCGCAGTCAAGGTAGTTTTACCATGGTCTACGTGACCTATAGTTCCGATGTTCAAGTGTGGCTTGTTCCGGACGAAATTCTCCTTTGCCATTTTCTGCGTTGTTTGATTGCGTTGTTTATAATTCTAATAGCACCTAAATTCGAGCCAATGATGGGAATTGAACCCATGACCTTTTCCTTACCAAGGAAACGCTCTACCCCTGAGCTACACCGGCATTCGCTCTCCGGTTGCCCATTGAGCATTTTCGTTGAAAATAAGAGCGGGCGACGAGACTCGAACCCGCGACCCTCAGCTTGGAAGGCTGATGCTCTACCGACTGAGCTACGCCCGCTTATTTCAACAACCTAAAGTGGGGAGAGAAGGATTCGAACCTTCGAAGGTATGAACCAACAGATTTACAGTCTGTCCTCGTTGGCCGCTTGAGTATCTCCCCAATAATTAATTGTCTTTCCAAAGAACGTACACACTTTAAAAATGAGCCGGTAGAGGGATTCGAACCCCCGACCAGCTGATTACAAATCAGCTGCTCTGGCCAACTGAGCTATACCGGCTTGTCATAAAAAATGCAGCCCGCTTAAAAAACGGACTGCAAAGGTATAAAAGAAAATAGCTCGTTCAAACAGCGGGGTGAAAAGATATTTTTAAAGTCCCTTAATCTTTTCCTTTCTCTTGGAAAGCTGCTTTCTAAGTGCCTCAGCACCAGAATCAATAGACTCTTCGAAAGATGCACTCTGTTTCTTTACTATTATGTCTGTTCCTGGTACATTCACCTTTAATTCTGCTATTTTATTCTCCTTTTCATGGTTGTTATCTAACTTTAAATAGACATCTCCATCTACTATGTGATCAAAATACTGGTCTAATTTATCCATCTTCTTCTGCACAAATTCAATCAAATCTGAGCTGGCGTTAAAATTCACAGATTGCACTCTGATAATCATAATTCTTTTGATTTATGGCTTCTTGGATGAGCCTGGTTATAAACTGATTTAATTCTCTCAATACTCGTGTGCGTGTACACTTGCGTTGCAGCTAGACTAGAGTGTCCTAACAATTCTTTAATCGACTGTAAATCTGCTCCTTTATCTAACATATGGGTGGCAAAACTATGACGCAATACATGAGGACTTCGCTTCTCTGAATGAGTGAAACTAAGATAGTGATTGACAATTTCATATACAATCTTTGGATCCAATTTTCGTCCATTTTTTTGAATAAAAATCGGCCCATCTTTTCTTCCCACCTCATTTTCATAACTTTCACAGAATGCAAGTAGTTCTGCAAATAAAGAAGAAGAGAGTGGAATCCACCGCTCCTTACTTCTTTTACCAAAAACCCGAATAGCATGTTGATCGATTATGAGGTCCTTCCACTCCAAGCCAACCAGTTCTGCCCTTCTCATTCCCGTTTGATAAAAAACCTCAAGAATCAGGTGATCTCTTTTGCCGTTGAAGTCATTTGTAAACTCTAATTCATCTAAGAGAATGCGCAGTTCTTCTGATGACACGACCGTTGGCAGTCTTTTTCCAATCTTAGGAGCACGAATGCCTGAAGTTGGATCTGATAAATCTGGAAGATGCTTTCGAGCGAACTTGTAAAAAGATCGAAGGCTTGATATTTTTCTAGCGATACTGCTAGCGGCTAAGTTGTAATCTTCAACTAAGCAAACCAACCAACTCCGCATTTGCTCAGTCTTAGCTTGCAGTGAATTCATTTCATAGGTAGAAAGAAGATAACTGCTCCATTGCTCAAGATCTTGCTCATAGGCTAAGATGGTGTGCGGAGAAAATCCCTTTTGCTGGGATAGGTATTGAAGGAATCTTTTATGCATAAAAAAGCCGATCTAAGTTAACACTAAGATCGGCTTGTACAATAATATCTAAGACTAAATTTAGTTGTCGTCTGTAGAACGTATCTTCTGAATATAGGTTGCCTTTATAAACTCCGCTCTGCGGCTTACGCTTGGCTTAATAAATTGAGAGCGACGACGCAATTCGCGCACTGTTCCCATGCGATCGAATTTACGCTTGTAGCGCTTAAGGGCACGATCTATAACCTCTCCTTCTTTTACTTGTACTATTATCATGTGTCTTTCTTAATTCTTTGCGGGCTGCAAATGTAACAATATTTCAGTTCTTTAATAGCTCTCTTGAAATTACTAATTTTTGAATTTCTGAAGTTCCTTCTCCGATGGTACATAATTTCACATCTCTGTAGAACTTTTCTACAGGAAAATCCTTTGTAAATCCGTATCCGCCAAAGATTTGAACTGCCTCATTGCATACTCTCACGGCTACTTCTGATGCATAATATTTTGCCATTGCACCTTCCTTGGTCATTCTTTGTCCTGCAATTTTTGCTGCTGCTGCTTGAAAAGTAAGCAATTCAGAAGCATCAATTTCCGTTGCCATATCCGCTAATTTAAAAGATATCGCCTGAAAATTAGAAATCGGCTGACCAAATTGCTCTCGCTCTTTTGAGTATTTAAGGGCTGCATCGTATGCCCCTCTAGCCGTTCCTACTGAAAGAGCAGCAATAGAGATTCTACCTCCATCTAAAACCTTCATGGCTTGAACAAAACCATCGCCTTCTACTCCTATCAAATTCTCTAATGGAATTCTACAGTCTTCAAAAATCATTTCAGCTGTTTCTGAAGCGCGCATACCCAGTTTATTCTCCTTTTTGCCTGCCTTAAAGCCAGGGGTTCCTCTTTCTACGATAAATGCAGAAATACCATGGCTATCTAGCAATTCACCAGAACGTGCAAGAACAACCGCAACATCTCCGGTAATTCCGTGGGTAATCCAGTTTTTTGCACCATTCAAAACCCATGAATCTCCATCTTTCTTTGCTGTAACCTTCATTCTTAAGGCATCAGAGCCTGTATTGGCTTCAGTTAAGCCCCAAGCACC
>CALCFH010000306.1 GCA_937900215.1 uncultured Cryomorphaceae bacterium | reverse complement strand
AAGTGTTAGCCTAAGCATCAATGAAGACATAGGTAATGATCTTAAGATATTGAGCGACAAGACAATGATGGCTTCCCTGACACTAGATGAAAATCTCTCTGAAGCCACAAGAATGGGAGAGGCCGTCCTCGCATTATCGAAATTTAGTTCAGATTTAAATACAAAAACCCAGATTTACAAGCTCTTGTACAAATGCTACAAAAAGCAGAATAAGCATTCATTGTCTCTCGAGATGCTAGAGAAATACAATCTATACCACGATAGTCTTTTGGTGGAGGAAAGCAATATCAATGTAATTCGTGAGGCTATACAAGGTGAGTTCGCAATTAAACTCTTCAACAATCAGCTTGAAAATGAAAAAATTCAGGCTGAACTTAAGTTGAGGCAAACCCAAAAGACTTTTGTACTTATTCTTACGTCTCTTATTCTCCTATCACTGTTGTTTTATTACTATCATACTCGAAGAAGTGCCGACAAGAAATTACGCGAGAAGTTGTTAAATGAAATCATAGAGTTAAAAAACAAACCCAAAGATTCTATTGCCCTACAGCCGACCGATATTTTCAAACTGAATCGAGAGAAAATTGAGTTAAGCCTCGCCCGAAAATTAAATGAAACGGACTGGACCGTCTTGACTATTCTAGTAGAAGATCCTGTAATCTCAAACCAAGATATCGCAAAAAAGGCGTTTCTAAGTGTGGATGGAATAGGTTCATCTCTCCGTAGGATGTATGATTACTTTGAAATAAAAGAATCCAAATACAAGAAAATATCTTTGTTACTAGAAGCTATAAAAATTTCTAATTAATTTATTTTCAATTAATTAATAGATAAGTGTCAATTAATAATTCCTTTTCACGCTTAAGTGTGAGACTCCTTTAAACAGAGAAACTCAGCTTTGTCCTGTTTAAAAACTTTACATATGAAAATCAGAACTACCTACCTCTTATACATTTTTATACCAACCATGATGTCTGCCCAATGGAGTCAATTAGGCATGGCGCTCAATGGCACTGTAAATGGAGACCGATTGGGTTCAAACCAATCGATTGATATCGATTCTACAGGCACACCATAGCCGTTGGATCAGCCTTCAATGGCGACGTTTTTCTTTATTCAGGCTATGCCAAAGTCTTTGATTGGAATGAAACCGCATGGGTACAAAGAGGATCTACTTTTTTTGGAACGGATTCTACATTCGAGGGCACTGGCTCAGCAGTGAGTTTAAGTGCGGATGGATTGAGTATTGCTGTTAGTAGCCCTTGGGGTTATAATTCATTAGGATATAAATGTGGAAATGTTCGCGTCTTTGATTGGTCTGGTACGGCCTGGGTTCAACGTGGAAATACGATTGAAGGAGAGGGAAATGTTTTTCCCGCCTTTTCAGGAGATGTTTTTGGTACAGCCTTAGAATTAAGTGCGAATGGGAACCATATTGTAGTTGGCGCACGATCGAATACACAAGAATTCAACGTCCTCCAATTTCAAGGACACGCAAGAGTATTTAGTTGGAATGGCTCTACATGGCAACAAGTTGGTCAAGATTTAGATGGCGACTTAACGGGAGGTGTTCAGGAATTTGGATATGCTGTAAGTATTAACAAAGCAGGAGACCGCGTGGCCGTGGGGGCTAGAGGACACAATGGAGTGGCTCAAGGAGCTGGGTTGGTTAAAATATTTGAATTCGATGGAAATGAATGGATTCAAATGGGCTCAAGTCTTGTGGGTACCCTCCTTGGCGAAAATTTTGGAAGTGCAGTTAGGTTAACAAAAGACGGCAATAGTGTGGCCGTTGGTGCACCTGGTGGTGGAACAAACAGTGCGGGAACTACGAAAGTTTTTAACTGGAATGGTACGAATTGGATACAGCGCGGCGCAAGCATTAACGGAATTGGATCAAGTAAGTCTGGCTTTGCCATAGATATAAGTGAAGACGGAGCCATTCTGGCAATAGGTGAACCCTGGAAAAATTCATTCAATGGAGCGGTTCGACTTTTTAAATGGAACAACAATAGCTGGCAAAACCTAGGTATTACTATTTTACCTGCCGGACCTATTTCAAATATAAATGCTTTTGGAAGTGCAGTGAGACTAAATAATATAGGTTCACGCGTTATAGTTGGAGCGCCTTCCAATAGCGATGTTGGATCTAATTTTGGAGAAGTAAGCGTTTACAACAATCCTTCTGTTATTGGTTTAAATGAAGCCTTGGAAGTTGATATCCAAATATATCCGAATCCAAGTTCTGGTCTTTTTTACATTTCTGGAAGCAATCAGATAGAAGAGATTTACATTTACAACCTTATGGGTGAGCTCATTGCTACAGAAGCAATACATTCAACTCAAGCTAAGTTGAATCTATCTCAGGCAGCGGCTGGAATGTATGTACTAAGAATCCAAACCCAAACAGGGGTTCAACTAAAGCGCATTTCTAAACTGTAGTGGGTGCTAAGAGGAGTTTGGCTGAAGAATGGGCTAAACTCCTCTTAAACAGAGTCATTTACAGCTTAAAAAACGTTCATTTTACTCACGGTGTTTCTGTTCATCTGGACAAATAGAAATCAGAGCGCAGAAAACTTTCTCTTCTCCCTCTCTAATCTTCACTCATAGAATGATCGCCTTCAAAAGTTTTCGATGATTCCTGGAGCAGTTCATTTATCTCATTGAGTTCTATTTCCGTGAGATGACGCCATTTGCCGAGTCCAAGGTCTAGGTTGATATTCATAATCCTCAGTCGCTCTAGCTTGCTCACGCTATAACCCAAATACTCGCACATCCGCCTAATCTGTCTATTCAATCCTTGGGTGAGGGTGATTTTAAATCGTCGTGCATCGATTTGTTCCACCAAACACTTTCGAGTAACCGTATCCAAAATGGGCACCCCATTCCCCATCTTTTGTATGAAGGATGGCGTAATCGTTTGCTTTACTGTTACGATATACTCTTTTTCGTGATTGTTTCGGGCTCTAAGAATTTTATTGACTATATCTCCATCATTGGTCAATAAAATCAATCCCTGACTGTCTTTATCCAGCCTTCCAATGGGGAAAATCCGCTCTGGATATTTTATATAATCTATAATATTATTCTTCTCCCTACGGGTATCGGTTGTACAAACAATGCCCC
>CALCFH010000305.1 GCA_937900215.1 uncultured Cryomorphaceae bacterium | reverse complement strand
TATGGGCGCCAAAGATTGTCCCTTTGGTAGGCTGGCATTCATTCGCTCAATTAATCTTTCTTGATAATTCATTACACTTTATTGTTGCGAAAATCGAAAGGTAACAAAAAAGTATTCTTATTTATCGCAACGGTTCGAACACTACTTGCGCAGAATGAGCTTGTAGTGCGGCTCCATTTTGAAAAGCACAAATGGAACTGCGAAAACTGCAGCAAAGACTGCGGTTTTGGCCCTAGAGCCGTTTTAGCCAGATAATATGCACGCATAGCTTTGCAGCATAATTAAATCAGAATACTATGAAAAAGCTACGCATTGCCTCATTCATTTTAGCAACACTATTGTTTACGTTGGATGGACTTCATGCCCAAAGCTCCGAAACCAAATTAAAAAGCATTGCCATTGTAAGCATAGATACCCGCGGTCTGAGTTTAGACAATCTCTCCATGGGCAATTTGGTTCGCCTCGAATTGGAGAAAACGCAGCGGTATGAGGTGCTAGACAAATATGATGTGGCCAATCGATTGAAGGAAGCTAAAATTCGTCCGGAAGAAGCCTTTGGTAAATCTCAATTGGTTGCGGTTGGAAAGCAAGTGGGTGCCGATTTTATGCTTTCGGGTTCGGTAGAACAGTATGGCGATAAGCTCATTTACATTTTAAGACTCATTGATGTTGAAAAAGACAAAATTCTGAAGTCAGATGTGAAAGAGTACATCTACGATGAACAGTACATACAGGTAATGACGCGCATTTCACTGGCCAGTTTACTAGACATAAAAATGGATGAGGTCTACGAAGAAAAACTTCAAAGCGTAGAGTCACCCATTATTGCCGACGGACAAAAACTAAAATTAAGCGGACCCCGTTTCGGAATGCAGTTTTATACAGGTGAATTGGCCGACCGTTTAATGGCCCCTAAATCAGAAGGTGGATATGAGTCTAGTCCGTATGCTACCGTATTCGCCTACCAACAGGAGTTTCAATACGTAAGCTCGGGCGATTTTCAAGTTCTTTTGGAGGCCATAATTGCCATCAACGGCATTGAAACATCCTATGCATCGCCCAGCTTAACTCTTTTAAACGGATTGCGCTACAAAGGATGGGACTTTGGCTTTGGTCCGGTTTTTAGATTTTCAAGAACAGCGGAAGGCTATATCGACGAAGGCGGAAAATGGAATTTAAAGCCCAATGATGGTACAGAATTGAACTACGAGACTTTCACTACCCTAGACAGTAGAGGAAACCTTTCTTTAAGTACTGGGCTTCTTTTGGCCGTAGGTAAAAACTTCCGAAGCGGACATATTAATTTACCAGTAAACATTTATTATTCCCACGTACCCTCACTGGATTCGCATGTGTTTGGAGTAATGCTGGGCTTCAACCTAGCTAGAAGAAAATAATATGCGCCCTCTTTTTTACATCTCTTAGATAAATCCATTTCTTTTTCATTTCTTAATCGAAACCCCTTAGTCTGCATTGGCTAAGGGGTTTTTTTATTGGATGGATCTTTTCTTTTTTTTCGGGTGGATGGATTCTCGAAGTGAAAGGGGAGAAGACCATCTCAAAACGGCTGGGCTCTAAACAAAAAACCTCCGAGTGAAGGCTTTCACTCGGAGGTTATAAAATCAAATGTCTAGATTTTACTTTGCGTACTTCAAATCAAAGCGATCTAAATTCATCACCTTGGTCCAAGCGGCCACGAAGTCTTGTACGAATGCATCTTTCATATCTGCGCTGGCATATACTTCCGCCAAAGCTCTCAACTCTGAATTCGAACCGAAAATTAAATCCGCACGACTAGCAGTATAGGTAGGTTCACCCGTTTTGCGATCGCTGCCTTGGAAGTCTTCTTTGGTGTCAGAAGTAGCTTTCCATTCTGAACGCATATCCAACAGATTCACAAAGAAATCATTGCTTAAAGTACCCGGCTTATCTGTGAAAACACCTCTATCCGAACCATCGTAATTGGCGCCTAGCGCACGCATTCCACCCAATAGAACGGTCATTTCTGGAGCAGTTAAAGTCAATAATTGGGCTTTGTCTACCAAAAGGTCTTCCGTAGAAATGGTGTATTGCTTCTTCAGATAGTTTCTAAATCCATCTGCCATAGGCTCTAATAGTTGGAAGGATTCTATGTCTGTTTGCTCTTGTGTAGCATCCATTCTTCCAGGCGTAAAGGGAACACTTACCGAATAGCCGCCATCTGTAGCCGCTTTCTCAATAGCAGCAACACCAGCCAAGACGATTAGGTCGGCCATAGAAATCTTCTTTCCGCCTGACTGAGTATTGAATTTAGATTGGATGCCTTCTAAGCTAGACAAAACCTTTTGCAACTGAGCAGGATTGTTCACCTCCCAATCTTTCTGAGGAGCCAGACGGATGCGCGCA
>CALCFH010000304.1 GCA_937900215.1 uncultured Cryomorphaceae bacterium | reverse complement strand
GTTTTCTCTTTTGAAAACCAAAATGGGCTCCATATCGGTCGGAAAGGAAGAGATGCTGTTCACAGCATTCTTTACATCTTCTAAAGCTTGATCTGTATTGAAGCCTTTCAGAACCTCGACGGTAATGCTTGCTGCGTTTTCTGAACTTACAGATGTAATGCGTTCTATTCCGGATGTTCCCTTTAGATTCTCTTCAATTTTCTGCACAATGCCTTCTTCCATCTCTTCTGGAGAGGCGCCAGGATAGACAGATTGAATGACAATGATGCGACTGCTAACAACTGGAAAAAAGGTAGAGTTGATGCTTCGCAAAGACAGAAATCCGAAGATAGCCATCGAGAACAAAAGCGTATTTACCGCTACGGGATATCTAATAAAGAAGGCAACAAACTTCCTCATTGTTTGTCGCTCATTTGAGGCGCTACTTTCATTCCTTCAAAAGCACCCGAAACCAATTCATTGAGCAATAACTCGTCATCCTGCACATCGCTGAAGATGGCCCATTCTTCAGTGAAAGCCTCTATATTGGGTTCTAGTCTAAAAAGTGTGCTGTCTCGAATCGCGAATAGAAAGCGATCGTTTATTAAGTTTCTGCGCGCAATGGCAAAATGATTGGATAAAAGAATTCCAGGGAGCTTTCCATTTAAATACTGACCTTCTTTTAATTCGCTGGCTTGAAGGCTAAAAAAAAGTCGCACACTTTGTGAATTTGCATCCACCTTACTATTGATTCTCACGAGTTTGGCTTCCCAGGTTCCGGGCATTTCTGCAGAATGAAATTCGGCTTTGGTTCCAACTTGCACTAGCCCCACATCCTTGGCAGGAATACTGGCTTCAAGTTCATATTCATTGGGATGGATGAATGATCCAAGAGCCTGACCCGGACGAATTAAGCTTCCTTCTGTTACCAAGGCATCGGTTAAAACTCCGTCGAAAGGAGCGTATATCTGATATTTTTTATTTCGAACCTCGGCACTTCTAAGCGAGTAGAAAGCTGAAATCAAACCTCTAGAGGTGAGGAATAATCGTAGCTTGTCGCTCTCAATTTCGGGCATTTTAGAAATTTCTTTTAGCGGATCTAATTCGCTGAGGTAGGTTTTCCACTTTGCGTTCACTCCAGGATAATCAATCTGAATGTCGGGCATAATCTGTGAAACCGTAGTTATATAAGTGCTTCTTTGAGCAATGAGCGCCGCTCTTGCTTCGGCATCGTCTATAGATAAGAGCAATTGACCCTTTCGAAAGGCATTTCCTCCTTTGAAAGAGACCGATCCAGAACTCATAACGCCTTGCACTTCTGAGAAGAGTTCAATTCTATTGGATGCAATCAATCTTCCCGTTAAATCCAGGCTGAGATTCAACTCCCCCTTTTTAACCATAATACTTTTAACAGGTTTAACAGGAGCTACAGCAGAGCGCAAAGGATCTTCTTTTTTTGCAACAAATAGTTTGTAAACAACTACTGAAATTCCGATTAGGAGTATTC
>CALCFH010000303.1 GCA_937900215.1 uncultured Cryomorphaceae bacterium | reverse complement strand
AAAGGTGTACGTACTGTCTTCGGCATGATGGATCCAAAGTTCGTTGAACTGATAGGTTAAATTAGAAGGCAAGCTAGAGCCGGCTATGAGGCTGTTTAGAGCCAAGAGGGTGGCACCGTCTTGATACAAACCCTCAGAGGCATATTGGTCCATCAATTCCTCTATATTCTGCACCGCGCCTACATCATTGGTAGCAGATCTGTTGACTAAATCCAATAAGTTGGTATAGCTGTGGTAGTCTATGCTGTCGTAAATAATTTGGTAATAGGATTGCAGTTCTAAGAGAAACTCTGCTTCGGCGGGCAGTGCATTGTAGGCTTGATACAATAAGGTGTCCAAAGAGGCAACCATTATCTCTACATTCAGCTCCTCGCCACTGAGCGAATCCGACGCAATCTTACTCGTAGAATAACCGCTCACACAGCTCGATGCAGCAGGAACAAAAACATTGGGATCGGTTATGAAGTAATTGTAGCCTATTGGAAGATTACCAGGTGATCTAGCAATTGGATCATATATGTCTTCGTATTCGGTACCAATGCCTGCATACGAATTTCTGAAATACCAAGGGCTTAGATTTGCAATTGCAGAGTTGCTCCAAACTTGGTTAGATCCAGGAAACATATTCGTCCATTTATTGTCTTGGGGCATTAAATACCCTACCGGATTACCACCTGCATTGGTTGAAGAGTAAGTGTAGTGGTTGGGTCCAGTGAGTCCCATGTCGTGCAAATAAAAGCCTCTAAGTACATTGCTAAAGGAGTTAGTATAGACTTTTGTCTCCAACGAAGACCCCCCCACGGCTACACCACGGCGTATATTAGAAATGCAGTTCGATTTAATATGGCAAGCAGCCGATAGATGCACATCTACCCCTGTCATAAACTGTGAGTTCGGAGATACGGCAACTATATTATTGCTGTCTACCACAGAATAGGGGCAGTTGTTTAAGCGAATACCAGCAATGGGCAAATTAAAAAAGTAGGCCAACGAAATATAGTTCTGTGTCATTAAGGCATCGCGGGTGTTCTCTAAAAGAATACCAACTCCATGCCTTTCAATAGCATTGTTTGCAATGGTAATGGGCCTATTAAAACCTGTAGTGTTGTAGGGGTCTGGACTGGGGTTACCTACATCACTAACATCACGGGTTATGTAAATTGCTTGAGCAACAGGGTTGTCTAGGCTTTGGTTGAAGCTATTCTCCTGTATGGTGAACCGCATAATGGGCGCCACAATGCCTTGAAAACCATTTGCTACGTTGTAGTGATGGTTTTTATAATAATCTACATACGGAAAGAAACTATTGAAAATAGCTGCTCTACAATTGGCTACTCGAGTGCCTATAGTGCTATTAATAAATCCATTGCGCCATGCTACTATATTGCCTCTAAGGCTGGCATCTATACCCACAGGACAGTTTTCAAACATATTGGTCATATAAAAATGTTGGGCAGAAGCGAGGTTAGTTGCGTAGCTATTAAGATCGCGCCAAAGTTCTTCACAACCGCTTCCAAGATTAGCATTATCGCCTATTCGCCAAGATCGGTTGGCTTGTGAGGCTACCGTACCATAACCAATCACATTCACCCCGCTCCTTTCAATATTCTTAAAATGATTGAAGCGTATAAAACCTCCACTGCGTATGGCGTGTATGCCATAGGTTAAGTTTTCAAAGAGAGACCAGTCTGCATCCGTTCTACACGGGTCTGGTCCCAATCGTGTGGTTTCTACATTTAACACCTTTATACCAAATGTTTCATCATCTAAACCAAAAGGCTGCTTTATAGGTCCTGTAATTTTAAAGTTACAAGCATCGTATTTGCCCGGGTGAGCACTTCCATTGTGCGGATTAATATTGATACCAATGATATTGTTCTCAAACACACAATTGTCTAGGTCAAAGGGAGCACCTAAGAATGAATCGATGGCTTTTTTGGCATCTTTAAAACTGGTATTGGTTGCAATAAGGCTGCTTCCTTGCCTTAGCAATATGCTTTCCCAAAGGTCTTGGCCGCAGGCCTCTAGAATAGATCCCGTTCTTAATTTTAGGGTATTACTGGATTGTACGTCTATCTGAGCATCCTTTCCAAGATAAAAATGACAATTATTAAATGTCATGTTTTGGTCAATTACAAATGCACCATTGATAACATAGGTAGCATTATTAACAACACTTGTAGATCCAAAATAGGCTGAAGCAGAGCTATTGTTAATGGAAGCAATGCCCGGTTTAGTACAGCAATCGAGCGAATAATTCCAAGTATTGCTCTGGCTGCAAGGAAAAGGACTTTCATTGCCTGTTTCGGTTGCTGTGGTGGTTAGCTGCACACTGCCAGTAACATTAAAGGGGTAGGTGATGGTAAACTGTCCACTTGAATTTACTGGGCTAATGGTACAAGCAGTACAAGCACTACCGTTTATAAACACCGTATTGCTGTAACTATAATTGGCATTGTAGTTGGCAAGGGTTAAGATATCTTCAACACAGCCGAGCGGTAAAGCGGTTAATACAGGAACGGAAGGCCCTTCGGTGGTTACTGAAAAAGGAGCCGTATAAGAATGAAGGCCCGTATGTGAGTAATAATTCAAGGTATAGGTACCGCTGGTATTTGCTTGCAAGGAAGGTATAGTCAAGTTAGTAGTGGTAACAAGCGTTCCGTTGAAATTCCAATCAATTGAAGTAGAAGCACCTGCATACCAGCTTGCAGAATTAAAGTATCCCATTCCGCAACCCTGCGGAGTTAAAACCGCATTTTCACCTTTACATATCACTGCATTTAAACCAGAAAGGGGTTCGTCAATAATGAGTTCTACAAACCATGGCCCTGTTTGGGCAGAGTATTTAAATGCTAGCCAATATGTGCCAGGTGGGAGATTATTTACAGGTTGATGAGCATTTTGTCCACCATTCACACTGGGAGTATATAGGGTACTCCAAGCATTGTTTGTGGGCAGGTTACCTGCTGTAACAATAGGATAACTGGAACTTGAATTGAAAGTGCTAATGGGATTAAATGTACTGGAACTAGGATAGATATACATATAATAAGGACAAGCAGCAGCGTCAATTTCCAATAAATCACCCAAACACAATGTGGTAGTGGTATAACAATTCTGGGTATTGCAAACGGGAATTACAGAGGCATTAGCAGCTGTTGATAAGGCATCTGAATAATCCCATAAACTCATGGTTATTTCATTTAAAGAACAAATAGGTTCAGTTTGTGCCTGAGCGCTGAAATAAATGGAAAATGAAAGTAAAAAAGTCAGAAGGAGTTTAGTCTTTTTTAACAGTGTTCGCGTGTTCGCGTGTTCGCGTGTTCGCGTGTTCGCGTGTAGAGGCGTTTTAATGAAAGTTTTCATACTTTAATGAGGTTAAGTTTGGTTTTAATCCATGGCCAATGAACACCACCAATGTAGTCTATATTTGTATTACCGAAAAGT
>CALCFH010000302.1 GCA_937900215.1 uncultured Cryomorphaceae bacterium | reverse complement strand
GGCAACTGGAGAGAATACTATCCAGATGGCAGCCTATTCTCTGAGTACAGCTATACGGATGGAGTGATTCAAGGAAAAATAAAAGAATACGGTCCGGGCACTTTTCTTCAATTCGAGTTCTCTAGAGAAAAGGATGTGGTAAGCGGTCCCTACAAAAAGTATCATGCAAATGGAACGGTTCTGTTCGAGGCTGATATTGAATCGGGTGTTAAGGACGGTATTTCAAAGAGCTATTACTCCAATGGGCAATTGGAATCTGAAATGAACACTATAGACGGACTGGCACAAGGCGAGTATACGAGCTATTATGAAAATGGAGAGCTGCAAGAGATTGGTCAGTACAAAGACGATTTAAGAACCGCCGAATGGAAAAGCTACGATAGAAACGGAATGCTTTTAATGAAGCTTCTTTACTCTAAAGATCAATTAGACGGTCCAGCTGAATACTATGATCCGATAACGGGTAAACTGAGCTATAAAGCTCTTTTCTCAAGAGATGTGATTGAACAATTGCAAATCTTTGACGCAGAGGGTAAAAAGGAAAAGGAAATTCTAGCTCGAAAGGGTAAAAATGAAATCGACTTTCCTTTTATGCCAGACTTTACCCAATTTTCTGGAGAAGGGGTTCTTAAGAATGGAAAGAGAAATGGCGCTTGGGTGTTCTATGACGGCTACGGACAATTGAGAACAAAACTCTATTATATCAACGGATCAGGTGAGGGCCAAGTAGAGCGATTCTATGCCAATGGAGAAAAATACGA
This sequence comes from uncultured Cryomorphaceae bacterium, assembly GCA_937900215.1. GTDB lineage: Bacteria > Bacteroidota > Bacteroidia > Flavobacteriales > Schleiferiaceae > RFXV01. Next base: position 1,066 of record CALCFH010000302.1, on the reverse strand, counting down.
AGACTATAAATTGAAAAAAGACAGCATCAATGGCTGGCAAACCTATTACTATCTCAATGGAAAGGTATCGAACCGCATAGGATTGATTGGGAATCAAAAATGCGGCACTTCCTTTGAGTTCTACCCAGATGATAGCCTCATGTTTCAATCCAATTGGCAATTCAACCAAAAGCATGGCGAGCAAATAACCTACTACCCCAATGGAAATAAAGAGCACGTACTAGTCTATGAAAAAGATAGATTGGTTAAGTGGATGAATTACAGTGCCGATGGAGAACTCTTGTTTTCCGATTCAAACAATACCGGTTCTTTCACATATCAAAGGAAGTTTAAAAATGGCCAAACTTCCATTCAAATGGAATACAAAAGCAATGTCTTAGATGGACCGTATAAAACCTTCGATTCCCAAGGCAAGCTTAAGACCAGTGGTCAATTTGTGAACGACCTGCGAAACGGCTGGTGGGTGATTTATCATCCGAACGGTGTAGTGGAAGACAGTACCTTCTACTCTTTTGGCTTGATCGACGGTAAGAAGACCTCCTTCAATACAAATGGATTTAAGACCTTTGAATACCATTATAAGGATGGATATATGCAAAACAATTATACGCGTTATACTCCCGAAAGACGAATTGGTAGAATAAGCGAGTATAAGAATGGAATGCAAAATGGCAGCAGCAAACTGTACTCTAGAAATGGCAGTTTGCAATATGAAGAATACTATAAAAATGGGCAGCTGATTGGATATTCATACGAAGATGCCGCTGGCAAAATGAAGGATACGCTCTTCATTAGCTTAAAGGACACAACTATGGTTTCCTTCTATCCAAATGGAGTAAAAGCCGCATCGGTTCCCTATAAAAATGGACTGTACAATGGTTTGGTGCAATACTGGTATCCCAATGGCAATCTAGAATACGAGGCCAATTATATCAATGGCGAGGTGGATGGAATGCTCAAGCGCTTTTTTGAAAATGGAAAAAAGAGCTATGAGGGAGAATACAAGATTGGAAAGAACCACGGGGATGAAAAAGTATTCAATGAAGCAGGTAAAATTATTCAGCTC
>CALCFH010000301.1 GCA_937900215.1 uncultured Cryomorphaceae bacterium | reverse complement strand
CCATCGCCTACCATCAGTAAATGAAGATTTGGATTGGCTTTGGCGGCAATGGCGATGGCATTGATTAAGGTAAGTGGGTCTTTTTGTAATGTAATACGACAGATGTAACCCATTAAAAATTGATCAGAAGAAATATTCAGTTCTTTTCGAACTTCTGAAACTACATCCAACCGAAACCGAGAGAGATCAACGCCATTTTTAACCACACGGGCTCTTTTAGGCTTAAATTCTTTAATTCCAGTAACCTGATTTTCATTGGATACAAAGAGAGTAGCCGCTGTTTTGGATATCAATCTTCCCTCAAAAAACTTTCTGAGATTGCGCACAATTGGATTCTGACCGGGGTGAAAAGACCAACCGTGAACAGTATACAACAAAGGAAGATTAAGGTCTCTGGCGGTTTTATAGCTATTACTGCAGGCCCGAGTTCCGTGGGCATGAATGATATGAAAGCCCTTGTCTTTGGCAAATTCGGTGACTTTTGGCCAAACCGAACGATCGAAGGCTTTTTCTGTGTAGATAACATGAACTTCAATTCCACTCTCCTTTAGCTCTTGGATCATTTGACCGTCTGTGAAAGAAAGCACAACAGGTTCATAGATGGATTTATCCATTCCCTTCACCAAGTCTAAAACATGGCGTTCGCCTCCACCAATTTGGCCCTGACGAATAGTTTGAAGAACTTTGATTTTCATGCTATTGTTGGGAAGCCACAAATAACGTTAAAGTGCATCGACTGCCCTAGCGATTGAATAAAATACCGAATAGTTGGGAGAAATAAAAAAGAGATCTATGAACTTAGGCTTAGAGTTTTGATATCCTAAGAGCTAGCCCATCCGCCTTAATCGGCTCATTTTCTGTTCATTCATATTTCGAAAAAGAGGAAGAAGAGAATAGATCTCAATAAAAAAGCCGCCTCAGATTTCATTCTGAGACGGCTTTGGATTTTACTATCCTAAGAAAGGAAAGAGACTAGTATCTATAGTACTCAGGCTTGAATGGACCTTCTACCGGAACCCCGATATAGTCTGCCTGATCTTTGCGAAGCTCTTCCAATTCTACTCCAATTTTAGCGAGGTGCAAGCGTGCCACCTTTTCATCTAAATACTTAGGAAGAGTGTAAACTTCATTCTTGTATGCACCTGCATTTTGCCATAATTCAAGTTGAGCCAAAACCTGGTTCGTAAAGCTATTGCTCATCACAAAACTGGGATGACCCGTTGCACAACCCAGATTAACCAATCTACCTTCGGCAAGAAGAATAATGTCTTTGCCATCAATAGTATACCGATCTACCTGTGGCTTAATGGTAACCTTTGAAGATCCAAATTGTGTATTCAAGAAGGCAACATCAATTTCATTATCAAAGTGGCCAATATTGCATACAATGGTTTTGTCTTTCATGGCACGGAAGTGACGCTCAGAAACAATATCCTTATTTCCTGTAGCGGTAACTACGATATCTACCTCACCCACAACCGACTCTAATTTTTTCACTGCATATCCATCCATTGCAGCCTGAAGGGCACAAATTGGATCAATTTCAGTAACAATTACACGAGCTCCAGATCCGCGTAGAGAAGCCGCTGTTCCTTTACCCACATCTCCGTAACCGCATACCACCGCAACTTTACCTGCCATCATAACATCGGTGGCTCTGCGAATTGCATCAACAGCCGATTCTTTACAACCGTATTTATTGTCGAATTTGCTCTTGGTTACACTGTCGTTTACATTTATCGCTGGCATCACCAAAGTGCCATTCTTCATGCGCTCATACAAACGGTGAACACCCGTAGTAGTCTCTTCAGATAATCCGCGTATACCCGATACCAGTTCTGGATAATGATCAAAAACCATATTGGTTAAGTCGCCACCATCATCTAAGATCATATTCAAAGGCTGACGCTCTTCACCGAAATAGAGCGTTTGCTCAATACACCAGTTGAATTCTTCCTCGTTCATACCCTTCCAAGCATATACTGGAATACCAGCCGCCGCGATAGCCGCAGCTGCATGATCTTGGGTTGAGAATATATTGCAAGAAGACCAGGTAACGTCTGCACCTAGCTCTACCAGTGTTTCAATTAATACAGCGGTTTGAATAGTCATGTGAAGACATCCCGCAATGCGTGCGCCTTTCAGTGGTTTGCTAGCGCCAAATTCTTCGCGCAAAGCCATAAGACCGGGCATTTCTGCTTCGGCCAATTCAATTTCTAGTCTACCCCATTCAGCAAGAGATATGTCTTTTACTTTGTAGGGCAATTGTGAGGTGGATGTACTCATTTGTTTAAATTGCTTTCTTTAAGAGTTTGCAAAACTAACATCTTCCAGCTCATTGAGTTCAAAAGAAACCAAATTCATTCATGCCACTCGTACTTAAATATAAAATTGAAGAAGATTCGGAGCTTGCTGTATGGGAGGTAAAGGAGTCTGAAAAGATCTTGCTTTCTCATGTAAACCTCAGCGGCATTGACCACGAACGCCTTCAATTGATTCCACACCCTAAGAAAAGAATTGAGTTTTTGAGCGCGCGCGTTGCGCTTCAAATGTTAAATATCAATGCAGATGGACTGAATTACACCTCTAAAGGAAAGCCCCTTCACCCCGATTATAAGGTGAGTCTGAGTCATAACCATCAATTTGGAGCAGCCATTATTCACAAAACGGCCGAAGTGGGAATCGATGTGGAAGACATTTCTAGAGATGTAAGTAGAGTGAAACACAAATTTGTTCGTGCCGATGAAGAAAGGATTTTTGAATTCATGAAGCCCAATCCCGGATTGTGGATTTGGGGCGTAAAAGA
>CALCFH010000300.1 GCA_937900215.1 uncultured Cryomorphaceae bacterium | reverse complement strand
CTAGTACTTCTTGGGTATCAATGCCCATTAAATTGAAGATCTTGGAAAGCTCATTTACAAAGGCAATGTTGATGTCGCGCTGGCTATTCTCAATTACTTTGGCGGCTTCGGCTACCTTTATAGAAGAGGCCTTGTGCGTTCCGGCTACAATTACGCTCTTGTACAATTGGTCTACAAATTCGGCTGCTTCAGGATTGCTACCCGAAGTAACTTTTAAAATTTTCGTTACGGTATGCTCCTTGTCTCCTGGATTGATGCGCTCGGGTGAGTAACCACAATAGAAGTTCTCATTGAACTTCATTCCAGAAATTCTTTCGAGTACTGGAACGCACTCATCCTCTGTTACACCAGGATATACGGTTGATTCATAGATAACCACATCGCCTTCTTTCATGATCTTGGCAATGGTTTCACTGGCCTTGAGCATAGGAGTTAAAACAGGACGGTTGTGCTTGTCGGTAGGCGTGGGAACGGTAACAACAAATACATTGCAATCGCGAATGCTGTCTGCTTTGTCTGTGATTACAAATCCAAACGAATCAATGGTTTCCTTCAAGTAGTCGTTCTCAACTTCAAGTGTGTTTTCGATTCCGTTCGATAATTCTTCAACGCGTGTTGCATTTATATCGAATCCTACGGTTGGATACTTCCTAGCGAATTCTACAGCAAGGGGTAAACCAACATAGCCCAATCCAATGACTGCGATTTTTGTGTTTTCCTTGGTTGGAAGACTTGCTTTGTTCATGAAATTGATTTTTAAACTGTATTTACTTAACCCACAACACTATGTGGCTTTCTTTTTCTAACTTACCGTTAAACTTCTTATATTCTTCTTTGGTTAAAACCAAGGGACGAACTTTTCTGTTGATCAGCTTTTCTGCTTTGACTATATATCCATGCAACAATTCATTGTCAATGGTACCCACTAATACGAGGTCTATAATTCCGCTGTCTTTGCCTTTGGCATAATCTCCTGTAATCAGTGCGAGTTCCACTTCGCCAAGACGCTCAATCACTTGCTCTACCAAGCGATCAAATCCGAGGTATTTGCCTACCATGGCTTTGATATCTGGAAAGAGAGAGCTCTTTGTGTTGGCTCTATAGAGAATGGTATTGCCGCTTGGACGGGACTCTAACAGTCCAGCTTCCTTAAGTCGATTGAGTTCTACTCGAACGCTGTTCGTGCTTTCGCCAAACTCCTCAGCTAAACCTCTTAAATAGGCAGAGTTAGAGCTGTTGCTAAAGAATTTTAGCAAGAGTTTAATGCGCGTTTTAGAAGTAATGAGCGAATCCAGCATTTGGATTTTGAAAGGAGAAAATGGAACTTTTTCTACGGCTTCGCCCTCGTCAGTCCCATTTTTGAATGTTTTTGACGAGGGCTCAAGAGTGAGTAAAAAACTTGCTCAAAGAACGAAAAAATCTCTCTACTGTGCAATCTCTGAAGTTGGCTAAATATTAATTTTATACAATGTTTTAAGGCTATGATAATCAAATGAATACGTTTAACTATTTGCTTCTGCTTCTTTGATGTTTTAACCTTGATTTGCTCTTCTTTCCATTTTTTTTTCTTGAAAGCAGGCTTTTTCATCTCCTTTTGAACTCAAGATCAACTCTATCTGCTGAATTCCATTTCATAATAGCTTTATTTCACGTCCTGCTTAGGTTTGTAAGTTGACCAATCCAATGAAAGAACGATCTACCTCTGGCCAGCGATAAACCGATCGAATCCAAAAGAACTCTCCTTCAGAAAGCGCTGCTGATTTTGTTTACTATTAGATAACTCTGTCTCCTAACAATGTTGTTCACTCCAGCATGGTCAAAAGGGGTTTTGTAAACCTCATTGCATGCTAATATTAAATGATTTCCACCAAGTTTACCTAAAGAAAGTAGACTGTTGATTTCTCTTAGAGCTGAACCGACAATCCTGCCATAAAATGCCTTCCGGCTTGTGGATAGTAATAGGCAAATCCTTCGTAAACATATCCGTTGGAAGCATACATTACATCCAAGAGGTTGAAGATGTCTAGGCTGAATTGAATTCCTTTGGTGCTTTTAACTTTGAAATCGTGAGTCAAGCGCAGATCGTTTAGGAAATACGAATCCAGTTTTAATCGTGCTAGTCCGGTGTTGTCTAACTGCTGCTCTCCAATATATCTCGCCGACCAAGAGGCTTGAAATTTCTTGATGGAATAATTCAGAACCCATCCGCCTACTACCGACGGTGAATAGGCCAGGGGAGTATTGGTGTAGCGTATGAGATTGCCGTTTTGGATTTCAGAATATTCTAGAATCTGATTGTTCGATAGCGCAAGGTTGGATGAAATTTGCCATTGCTTGTTAATGCTATAATTGCCGTTCAATTCTACTCCAATACGTCTACTGTTGCCTACATTTCTGCGAATGAAATTGCCCACATTGTCTATCTCTCCTGTTAAAACCAATTGATCTGAATATTGCATTAAGTAGGCATTCACCTGAAAGCTTCCCTTTGTGAAATTGCCTCTCCAGCCGGCCTCTATATTGTGCAGTACTTCGGGTTGGGGTTCTCCTGCTAGGTAATCAGATCGATTGCCCTCTCGCTGTGCCAGTGCGTAGGATGTGTATAATTGCTGCTGCTCCGAGAGTACGTAGGAAAGTCCAAACTTTGGATTGATAAAATGCTGCTGATCATTGAAGTCTACTTCTGTGGGTCCTTCTTCTGTACCTGTTCCTGAATAGTTGAAAGTGCGGTATTGTAGGTCCGCAAATCCCATCCATTTTTTCCATCTCTTCTCCCATTTTAAATACAAATTGAAGTCGGTTTTTAGCGACCTGTTCTCATAAAACCGATCTCCTTGCTCCGATTGGGCCGACCAGCGGGTCCAATCGAGTCTTCCGAAATGATCTCCTTCGTAGCTATTCAAACTTCCACCCAATTGTATGGAGTGATTATTCACTCGAGTGCTTAGTTGGAAAACACCTCCGTAAAAGTGATTGTCGAGCCAAAGCTGACGGATTAAGTCGGTGGAAGTGAGGCTATCTCCGTTTATAACAGATGGCATGAGGCCGTGTGCCAGCATATCGCCGCCTTGAATGTATTGCTGATAGTAGCCCTTGCCTCTGGTGTAGTGCAAGCCCATGGTTAGATTGGTCTTCGAAGACAATTGACGTCCATAATGCAACTGTAAATGATCTTGACCGTAATTATCGGTTTCATCATCATAATAGCCTTGTATTCCACCCAACGAGTCGTAAAGGGTTCCGGCATAATTTAGTTGTGGATTATTTCTGAAGCTGAGAGAATCAACTCCATACCATGCTTGATAGGTTTTTTCTCTACCTCCAAAGGCAATGAATTGGATGTTTTGTACTTCATCCTGCCAAGCTATTTTGGTTGAATAGCCTCTCAACTCACTAGAAGCACGATCTATAAATCCGTCTGAACGAATATCCGACAAACGAAGATCGAAACTCAGCCCATTGTTTAGTCTACCGGTTCCCAATTTCAAGGTGTTGCGGAAGCTATTGAAAGAACCCGCTGCTGTTCTGAATTGTGCATAGGGCTTTGTGTTTATTCCTAATGAATTTAGGTTCACACTAGCGCCAAAAGCACCCGGGCCATTGGTGGAAGTTCCCACCCCTCTCTGAATTTGAACACTGTTTAAATCAGAAATCAAGTCGGCGGTATTCACCCAGAAAACCCCTTGCGATTCAGAGTCATTCATCGGTATCCCGTTCATGGTTACGTTAATACGACTTGCATCGCTTCCGCGTATCCGCATTCCTGTGTAGCCTATTCCGGCTCCTGCATCAGAGGTAACCACCATAGAAGGCGTTTGCATGAGAATATGAGGAAGGTCTTTTCCACTATCGAAACGCTGCAAGGCGCTGGAATCGAGATTCTGATAGCTGGTGGGAGTGGTGTTTCGCGCGCGCAGCGCAGTTACTTGAGCTTCCATTAGCAGCGTTTTACTGCTGTCTGTAGAGGTTTGTGCATGGGCTGCTGAGAGCAGTAGTGCAGTGGTGGAAAGAGCGAGAAATAGCTTCATGATAAGATTTCTTATCACGAATAACAGGGGCTATTATCCGCAGGTTAATATAATTTTTGATTCATTTTCCTTGGCAGCATTACCTGCCCAGGTTCAATGGGTATAATCTCAGCCTTTTGGAGGCACCCCTATGAGATGGCGCAAAACTAACTCAAAAAAGCTTCGATTCTTCAATTGCGTTTAAAGCCGATGAAAATCGAGCTTCTCCTTCTCCTTGTACAATTTCAAAGGGTAGTTGGCGCCTCAAGAGTTCGTTCTCATAGATTGAGTGGATCTGCTCTCGTTTGGTTGGATGTTCTCTTAAAGGATCGGCTTCCCAGGCAATATCCGGTTTGCACAGAAGGTATAAGTCTATTTTTTTTTGTTGGAAGGCTTCTTCCAACCATGGATCTACTCTGTTGAAAACGTATTTACTCCAAATCATAAGGGTGAGTAAATCGGTATCCAAAAAGCCGATGGGCTTCGATATTTTGGCAAACTTCAATATCCGTCTTTGCTGTTCTTTTGCCATGGAACTTAAATCTTCATAGACATAAGTCGGACCGAAGGCTTCGAGGTATTCACGCGCATATTCGGCCAAAGAATAGGTATTGAAGTGCCCAGCCAACTGAAGAGCTAAGCTCGATTTCCCAGTGGATTCGGCTCCGGTTAAACAGATCAACTTCATTGCCATTGATAATAGGCATTTATAGCTAGTGCGGTATAGCAGATAAAAAGGATAACCGTTGGCCACATCTTCCTCATTCCGTAGAGGTAGATAGAAACAAGGTCTATGACAATCCAATACAACCAGTTTTCTCGAAAGTATCCAACCATAAGAAAGCTGCCTATTATACTGAAAACAGTAGTGAAGGCATCTACATAGGGTGTTTTTGCTTGGGTTTTTGATTTGAGTAGAAATCCACTTAGAAAGGTAATCGCTAAACCGAATGCAATGAGTTTTAGATGTACAGACAACTCGAGGGCTTCTTGCAGCAGAATGCCCGATTCTGCTCCCCAATTCATCCAGCCCATAACGGCCATGACTAAATAAAAGAGATGGAGGAAGGCTTCGGCTAACAATCCCTTTTTCCAAACTAAGAAAAAGTACAGACTCGAGGCGGCAAAACCAAAGAACCAACTCCAGCGCTGCTCTTCGCCCAAGAAATATGTAAAGGCGAGTGAAAAGAGAACGGCAAGCCATTCTACAAAATGCTTATTACTTTTCAATTTGCTTTTAGATCACCTAAGAGCCATTTCATTACAAAAACACTTTGTCCGGCTTCTTCCCATGTTTGGGTGGTTTCCTTCTTCAGCGCATCCCAAACCAATTCAGATTCTCCTGTAATAAAGGTGGATGTTTCGTCTACTCTGAGATGTAAATTGGGATAAGATTGCAGTCGTTCTATAAAGTCCTGAATGTAACGCAGGTATTCAGTACGCAAAGGATATAAGCTTATTTCTACGCTTATGATCATCTTGTTAACGACTAATCGCTTGCTTCAATTCGCGAATCCTTCCGGGATCTTTTTCAAGGGCATTTCCAACTACAACAACCGTGGCGCCTGCTTTTGCTGCTTTGCCTGCTTGTTCGGCTGTTCTAATTCCTCCTCCCACAATAATTGGAAGGTCGGTAGCTTCTCTTACGGCAGAAATAATTTCAGCCGAAACAGGGTTCTCAGCACCACTTCCTGCGTCTAAATACAACAGTTTAAGACCTAGCATTTCGCCCGCCATGGCAGTACATACGGCTATTTCGGGTTTGTTGGCCGGAATGGGAGAAGTATGACTCATATAGGAGGCTGTGGTTGGTTTTCCTCCATCAATGAGCATATAACCTACCGGCATTACTTCTAACTGGGTTTTGCGAATCATGGGAGCTGCAACCACATGATGACCGATTAATAATTCTGGATTTCTGCCTGAAATGAGCGTAAGAAAGAGCAAAGCGTCTGCTTTATTGCTTATTTGTAGAAGGCTACCAGGGAACAAAACAACCGGCTTTTTAGACCTTTTTTTTAATCCATCTATGGTTTGATCTAGCTTTAATTCTGTTACTAAACTTCCGCCTACGAAGAAAATATCCGACTGATTTTCAGAGCTTTCAACTATCTTTTCTAGATGTTCTTCTGCCGCTTTATCGGGGTCAACCAATATAGAAAGCAGGGTTCTGCCTTCCTCACGGGCCTTTTCAATAATGCTTAAAACAGAAGTAAATGAGTCCATCATAATCCTAAGCGTAAACCTAGCTTTTATCCCCCGATTGGACAATATCTAAGCGCTCAATACACCATAT
>CALCFH010000299.1 GCA_937900215.1 uncultured Cryomorphaceae bacterium | reverse complement strand
AGATTCAATTTCAACACACAATTGGATAGCCAAATATTCTGGCGAGTTTAAAGGAAGAGGGGAGCATCGGCTGCCATTTCACTTAGAAAATCCTTATCCGGAGCATATTTTAATTGAGCCAAGCCGTTTTCAGGCAGATGTGCGTATTCGAAGAACAACAACTATAAAACGCAAGATTCCAATTACAGCAAAAGGCTTCGATTCTGTCCATACTCTTGAAATGCTGCCTGCTTTTGTTGAATGCACCTTGGTTATTGAGTTTGGTGAGTTTGATGAGATGATGAATCTCCCTATAATAGCATTTGTCCGAAAGGAACAATTGAGCGAGGGTAGGGCACCCATTGAATTGGAATTTCCTAAGGAAACAAGTTCGGCTCTATTAAGCACAGATGTGAGTTCAACTCAAGTTTTTATTTTAAGATGAAAGTCGTCGGCTTGACTGGAGGTATTGGCAGCGGAAAATCTACTGTTGCAACTATTTTTGAGCAATTGGGAGTTCCTATTTATGATTCTGATTCAAAGGCTAAGAAAATCTATAATTCTGCGTTTGTAAAAGAAAAAGTTATTGAATTATTAGGTGAACATGCCTATCTAAACGATGTGCCTGATTTTGCATTTATTGCATCAAAAGTCTTTTCGAATACGGAACTACTTTCAAATTTAAATGCAATTATTCATCCGGCTGTGAATGAAGATTTCCAGATTTGGTTGGAAGAGAAATTAAAACAAGGAGTGAAGTGGGTGATTAAAGAATCGGCACTTTTAATCGAAACCAAGGCCTTTTTAGAATGTCATTCCGTAATCTTGGTTAGCTGTCCAGAGGAAATCAGAATACAAAGGGTTATGAAAAGAAATGCCATATCAAGAGCAGAGGTAAAGCAGAGAATGAAAAATCAGACAAGTGATGCTCTGCGACTACCACACAGTGAATTTTGTGTTGTTAATGACGAAAATTCAGCCCTTATTCCACAGATTATTGAAATATATAGAATATTAAACTTGAGGTTTGGAAGTTTTAACGCGTAACGAAATTATACTGGCAGAAAGCTATACTATTGAGAACGAGAACATTCAGTCTTTCGCATTGATGGAGAGGGTGGCTTTGCTTTGTTCGAATAGGATAATTGATATCATCCCAAAGAAGACACCAATTTGTATCTATTGTGGACAAGGCAATAATGGTGGTGATGGTTTATTGATTGCTAAATTCTTAAGAAAGGAGGGATTTGAGGTGGAAGTATTTGTGATTCAGCATTCTTCATCACCATCTGTAGACTTTCAGCGGGCAGCGAAAGAGGTGACGCATTCGCTCTTAGTTCAGAAGGAGAATTGGATTAATCCACCCAAAACAGCTTGGATTGTTGATGCAATTATTGGAACAGGACTGAAAAGGCCCTTGGATGGATTTCTTGCTGAGTTGGTTGTAAGCCTGAACCAATTGCCCAATCCTATTCTTTCTATCGACCTGCCCTCAGGCCTTTCGTGCGATGGAGATTTTAATGGATCTCCCGCTATTTATGCAAGGCATACTCTAAGCATTCAATGGCCCAAGTTGGCCCTGTTGCTACATCCACAAAATATGCATACCGAGAGTTTTGAAGTTCTGAATGCTGGTATTTTAAATCCGGAACTTGAAAGTACATTCGTTTTTCTATCTGGAAAAACCTTGGCTCCATTAATTCAAAGAAGAAGTACATTTTCACATAAAGGCCATTTTGGAAACCTCCTTATTTTGGCTGGTTCAAAAAAATATCCCGGAGCGGCTTCTCTTTGTGCGCATTCTGCGCTGAGATCCGGCGCGGGAAAGGTGAGCGTTTGCTCTAATAAATCTACTCTTTTAGCTGTTCGAAGCCAGTTTCCTGAGGCAATCACACTGAAAGAATTCCCGAATACAATACGTCTATATTCTTCTGTTTTGGTCGGACCTGGCCTTGATATTTCTGATAAATCAAGTAGCATTTTAAGGCGGGCTTTAGAAAACTTTGAAAATCCTATGGTGTTAGATGCAGATGCCATACGCATTTTGGCTACTCATAAAGATTGGTTGAAATGGGTGCCAAAAGGCAGTGTTTTTACACCACACTTAGGTGAATTCAATGTGTTTTTTGGAACCGATTTCTCCAATATGGACGGACTGAAAATCGCTCAGGATTTTTGTAAATCAACGGAATGTGTGTTGGTTGTAAAAGGTCCTTACACACTGATTTGCAGTCCTGAAGGAAAAGTATTTTTTAATTCAACCGGAAACCCAGGTTTAGCCAAGGGTGGAAGTGGAGATGTCTTAGCTGGATTGATTGCGGGTCTTATTACAAGAGGTTATTCTTCTTTAGACGCTGCAAAAATGGGAGTCTATATTCACGGCCTTAGTGCAGACCTTGTTGCGAGTGAAATGAATGTAGAAGTTATGCTGCCTTCTGATATCATTGCTCGTTTTTCAGATGCATTTGATAAAGTGATAAAGAGCTAACGATAAGAATTCGCAGAGGCTGGAGTAGGCGCAGTGGGTCTATTTTCGTTTATTCCGGTTTTGAGGTAATGTAGAATGAGCTTTTCGTAATTGTTACTGTATACCCTTTGTAAATCTTTATTGTTTTCGGCATAAAAACGAACGTTGAAATTTGGATGGCTACTGAGTCCCTTTTTTATTCCAAGATTTAGCCAATGATTTGTAGCCTCTCTGTAATTTTTAGAGCCAATTTTCTTAGCTAAATCGGGATTTTTAGCCAAGTAGTATTTCACGTCAAATACAGCTGAACTGCTTCTTCCTTCATCTATTCCAACTTTTTTCCAATGCTCTAATGCACTTAATTTAGTTTGACTAAAATCTGAATTAATCCGCTCGTAATATTTCTCCTCAAATACAGGGAGTGTACTCCAGGCCTCATTCCATTCTGCTGTTGCTTTGTATTTAAAACTTGAAGCACCAAATGCAAGTATGACAAAGAATGAAAGTAAGACCCTAGGTCTTGTGTTTAGATAGGTATAAAAAGTTCGATTCATAGGGTAGTAATGGCTGTCATGATTACCTTGCCTTTAAGGGATGAGCCGAATTTTGGGAAGTTAGTAGATTCAGAGGCCCAATTCGAAGTGGAAAATTCAGAATTCCCATCTGGCTTGAAAAGAGTGTAATCTACCGTCTCTCCTTCTAAAAACAAAGGCGATTTCATTCGAAGAATCTCTCTAGGTTTTGAACTCAAGAGCTCTACTAATCTAGTATGGGGGAGGCTAGGCATAGCTTCCATTAGCAAACTAAAAGCGCCTTGAATACTTGACATGCCTGATTTTGCCAAATGAAATTCACATTGTTTACTTTCAACCTCATGCGGATCATGATCGGCAGAAACGGTGTCTATTAATCCGCTTAAGACAGCCTCTCTTAGTTTATGCTGTGTTTCCTCATTGCCGAGAGGTGGAGATAGCTTAAAATTAGAATCGTAATCTAAAATCTCCTTATCATTGAAGAGCAAATGAGAAATAGAAACATCTGCACTTACCGGCAGCCCTGAACTTTTCAAATGCTGTAAGATTTCCAGACCACTTATT
>CALCFH010000298.1 GCA_937900215.1 uncultured Cryomorphaceae bacterium | reverse complement strand
AAACCTGAATAGCTAAAGACCTGAGCTCCCCAGAGATTGTAAATAGCCATTTTAAAAGAAACTACTTAAGAAAAGCTCACCTGGACAAACAAGTCGTTGAATCTCAGTCATACTACTTTGCAATTAGCAAGTGGTTTATTTACCGCATTATTATTTGAGGCTAGTAAATCAGACGTAGATACATTTGATTATTTCGAGCTTAGAAAAAAGAGCGGATTCAAACAGACGGGTTCCATTTCCTAGAAAATCTATCTTTTTTTGCTCAAGGGTTCCTTAATCAAGGATAGAAGTAACTACTACCAATAGCTTAAAGTGAACAAGTCTAGTTAAAGTGTTTTACAGCTAAGTTCAAAAATTTACATAAGTGCAACCAAGCCTCCATTGAATGCGCTTACTGAAGGAGAATGACATTAAAAAAAGCCCTTTCAGCTTCCACTGAAAGGGCAGGTTGACAATTAAAGAGCGCTTTTATTGAATTTTATCTCTATCGATGTACTCAGGAATACCTCCAGGAAAGCGGGCAAACATTTGTAGCTCTTCAAAACGTATATCTTCGTTTTTGTAAGTAAAAGCCTGAGCGCCACTGTTCGTAATCAGTATGGTTACTGCTAGATTCACGGGAAGAGAAAACATAGCAGCCCATCCATGCATAAAACTCAAAGCAGTATAGGTCGGAATGGTCCATCCATACCGTTTACCCCTAGCATAGCGAAGCTTGAATTTGAGTCCCCTACCAATGGGTATGGTCTTCAAAATGCTTTTTTCATCTTGCTTGGTGAGAACCATTAGTTCGACCTTATCAATGGAAATCAGTTCACCCTTTACACTGGTCTCATTCAGGGGATATACTTCGATATACGACCCATATTGATTGACATCTATTTCTTTCGAATTCGGGAGATATTTCTGTCGCGTGCACGATGAGAACAAAACAGAAATTAGAAGAAATAGGGTTGAAACTTTAGTTTTCATAATACGAGAATGTTTCGGTATCAATCTTAGAATTCCAAAATTCACTTTCCATATTTGCTTCATACTGCTTGAATGAGGCCGCTTCTTCGGATAAGAATTTTTTTGGGTTTTTGAACATCTGTCGCAGTTTGAGCAGGTCTTTGTCTTTTATCCAATGCTCACGCATCCATTCTAGATAGTATCCCTTTGAATACAGAAATAGCTCATAATCTTGGCTTTCTGCTGGCAATTGAAAGTCCAGCTGAAATTCATCGCCTGGCATGGAAATCAAAAGTTTATCGGGATGGTTTAATTCCTTCAGTGCGAGGGGGTCAATGATACCCTTGTTTAGAATTTGGTTTGGGCGGAGTTCCAAGGGTTCTACTTGCTCTTTTATATTCGTAAGGGCCACATAATCCATCCTCCAAAGCCCTTTGTTCATTACCAGCTTAACTCGAAAGTTTTTGCCTTTCGCTTTTTGGTCTAGCGGAAGAATTTGGTGGTTGAAAGCTATGGGACCTGTTTCATAAAATCCGCCTTGAAAAATCCAATCTTCGGATGTTTCATTCCAAACGTAAACATCAATATCTCCGAGTTCCTTTTTTATTCCCTTGTCTAGTTTCGAAACAGTCTCTTTATCCTCTTCCATCCTAGCGAAAATGTCGCCAACCTCATCGCCCATATAGCCCATAGCACCGTATATGAAATAGGTGGTCATCAGAGTCTGACGGAAGTTTACAATTAGACCGAGATCTTGAAGATTCTCTACATTCTCAAATTCTAAAAACAACTCTTCTTTACTGCTCAGATTGGTAGCATCTGAAAGGCTGAACCGCTCCACTCGATCTTCTACTGAGATAAGACGAGTGATATCACCTTCCTCAGCCAATGCCTTTGTAATGGCATAGTTGTTCTCGCAGAGATAAAACTGGTTTTTGCGCGATTGGTAGATGCGTTGATCTTCATTCTTTGGATAGGCGAGCAACTTAATATCTCTCAAACAATGGGTTTCCAATGCCTCATTCTTCATGGTGAGTGAAAAACTACTCCCGTTTATGGGTGCATAACCCAAGGCATCGATATCAAAATACTCCATCGAGGGAAGAATGGCATTTGAAAATCCTTCTGCATTGGCGAAGTGAAAGTTGTCGTCTTTATTGACATAGAAAGTCGGACAAGAGCCAAAGCAGGCTTTTGGATTTGATAGGCAAATCATCCCACCTGTGAGGTTTAGGGCGGTTAGCACTGTGAGGGCTGCTATCCTCTTTTTTTCAGTGCCCACCAATTTCTCATTGGTTTCAAAAATGAGAACGCTGTCTATAGGAAAGCGCAAATTTCCTTTATAGGCCAATTTGCGATTGAAATCGTATCGACTTCCGCTGCCATAGACTGAATTTTCAAGGGTATCTACCTGCCAGCTATCTCTAAAGATACAGACATCGCCATTCTTAAGATGAGCCTTAAGGAAAGGCCTTTTCTCCATACTGTCTGTTTGATGAATAAGCGTATTCGCCTCTTTGTAATTGGACCTAAAATAATAGGCCGGATTGGTTCTACACGCATGTAAAACAATGAGACCTAGAGAGATTAGTACTAGGTACTGGGTAGCTTTGCTACCGTTTACTTTTTTCATAAAAAATTAAATAATGCCTTGCCCAACGAATGATGGAAAATCAACACGATTCTCTGAATAATTTGAAGAAAAAGGCGGTTAAACAATAAATACTAAAGCACAAATAAATAATAAACTATTCGTATTCTCGGTTAAATGAATTGTAGAATACGCTGCAAATATAGTGTTAATCCTACGTGAATAAAGTGGAGATTAAATATTTTATCGAAAAAAGATAAATATTTAACTATCCACTCTAAATTAGATTAAAGTTTAGATGATGACTGGAGCGGAACTTTCTAGAACTATTCCATGAATATACCCGTATCTGAGCAATGCCAATACCATCAAAGTCACTGCTTAGATTTGATAGGAAAAAATATCCGTTAGTATGAATTCAAACGTCATCCATTGCTTCCCTTCTGGATTTCAATTTCAACTTATTCAAAATACTGCTCACATGAGACTTTACTGTATTCACACCAATGTTATACTCTTCTGAAATTTCTTTGTTGGTCTTTCCCTCTTGCAAAAGCTTGTAAATCTTCAACTGCTGAACACTTAATAGCTCTGTACCTCCAACAAGTTCAGGCCCTTTTGCCCTTCTCTTTCCGAATTCTACGCCAACGAATAAAGCTGCGATGATGAGAATGATACTTATCCAAAAAAAAGAATTGAAACGAGCGCTGCTGCCCACTTGACTACGAAAAAGAGCGTAATACTCTGAATCTTCATTCTTCCACTTTTCCAAAAAATCAGAATAGTAGAGTGGATTGTTTTTTCTATGCGTCTCAAAATCGGAACAATACAATGCATACAAGGCAACCAGCGCTTGTCTATTGGTGTCTGCCAATTGTCGGAGCTTTTCATCAATGGCATTTACTATCAACTCCCTCTTCACTGGTGAACCATCGAAAGTTGAGCTATCTCCATAACTTACCCATTGTTTTATTTCTTGCATTCGAAAATTGGCTGAAGAGCCCAAAAGCTTTGCCTTAGAAAAACCTTCGGTTCCGTCTAAAAAAATAGAATCTTTGGATGAGGCTATCAAGAGGTGAAAATTCTCATCTCTACCGCCGATAATGAGACTGGCTGCAGGATCTTCTTTTTTAACGACATGAATTCGATACAAGGCTTCCTCTTTTGGAAGGTAAGCCGTATTAAATTGAAAATTACCCTCTGAATCTATTTCCGCTTTATCAATAATATAGGCATGGGTCATGGTAAACCGCTCATTCATATTCGGAATGAGCGATAAGTAAATCACTCGACTCCAACTGGAATCAAGCATTATTCTACCATGAATACCTCCTCTTAGGTTCTGTTTGCTCGGGCTTGCATTATTTATGCTTGCACAAAAGAAGAATTCAAATCCACTTAAAAGAAAGGCGAAAAAAAGTCTATTCACTTGGCATATTCCTGTTGAGAGCGTATGTAAACATTTCCCTTTGCCGACTTGGCAACAATGCGTACAACCCAAACGCCATTTATTGGACTATCAATATTCCGTTCCAGTTTTCCGCGAGACTGATAGCTTCCAGAATCGGAGGCTACCACCGAAAATTTCCCTTGCTTTTTACCCGCCGGATCAATCAACTCAATAACAGCATCTCCCGATGTTAAATCGCAATTAATTCGAAGACTAAACTGAATTACATCCCCTACTACATCTACTGTAAAGGAATGTTCCGTCATTTTTTCATTCAAAGAGATATACTTCGATAACTCTAGATTGTTATTCTGAGCATACAATTCACCTTGGTGAAGAAACAAGCTCAATAGAACCAAAACACAGGTCGCTTTTTTCATGGCAATAAATTAAAGATTAATGCTCCGAAACTAGAGTGTGCATCGTATTAAACCTAGAATGAAAAGGAATGAAAAAAGAATGAAATGAGTATGAATACCGCACCAACACTGAGTTTTACGCCGCGAATATTTCATTGAAAAGTGAAATCATAGGATGCAATTTAACTACCCAAAAGCATACTATTCGAGTAAATTGAAGTTACATCGTACTGGTAAATCCTCAAAAAAAAAGCTACTTCACTCGCTTTTCAGCGAGTGAAGTAGCTGCCCTATTTAATTCAGAATTATGCGTCTGGTCTCAATTACATCCGCAGAACTCCATTCTATTAAATACACGCCTTTGCTCAACGCTTTGAGATCTATCCGATGCTCTCCTGCCACTGAAATATGCCCTTCAAGCACTTTCTTTCCATCCATTCCAATCAATGACCAATCTCCTTCACTGCTGCTTTGGAGATAGATGAATTCATTGGTTGGATTTGGATACACTTTCCATGAATTCAATTCTTGGGTTAAACTGCTTTCATCC
>CALCFH010000297.1 GCA_937900215.1 uncultured Cryomorphaceae bacterium | reverse complement strand
TGGTTTGCTTGGACCCAATGGCGCCGGAAAATCTTCTCTCATGAGAACTTTGGCAAGCCTTCAAGAATCAGACTCAGGCTCTGCACATTTAGGCGATATTGATATTTTAAAAGACAAGCATAGTTTAAGAGAAAATCTGGGATACTTGCCTCAAGAATTCGGAGTTTATCCTAGAGTTTCCGCAGAAGAATTACTAGATCACCTTTGCCTATTGAAAGGGATTAAAAGTAAATCAGAAAGAAAAGAGCTTTTAGACTTTCTACTTCAAAAAGTTAATTTATTTGAACATAGAAAGAAAAGCGTAGCAAGCTTTTCAGGAGGAATGCGTCAGCGCTTTGGTATTGCACAATGTCTAATTGGCAATCCGAAACTTGTTATTGTTGATGAACCAACAGCCGGTCTAGATCCGGGTGAAAGAAATCGTTTCTACAATATTTTAAGTGAAATTGGCGAAGAGGTTATTGTTATCCTTTCAACGCATATTGTGCAAGATGTGAGGGAACTTTGCAGCCATATGGCCATTATGAATAAAGGCGAAGTCTTATTCAATGGCACAACCGATGAGGCTATAAATCTTGTGAGATCTAAGGTTTGGGAAAAACAAATATCTAAGTCTGAATTAGCAGAATACCAAGAAAAATACAAGATAATATCAAACAAAAGGGTGGCTGGACTCCCTATGATTAACGTTTTCTCGGAAGAAAACCCCTTGAATGGATTCGTTAAATCAGATGAGAATCTTGAAAGCGTATTCTTTGCTAAGTTGAACGGATTAATTTAAAGCCTGAAATACATGTTTACTTTCTTTAAATATGAATTGAGGGCTTGGATGAGAAGTCCCCTGCCCTATATTCTCTTAGGTATAATTACGCTTCTCGTTGTAGGTGCAACCTCTTCTGAAAATATAAGTATTGGCGGAGGTGTTGGTAGCGTGAATAAAAACGCACCCTCCGTTATTCAATCTCTTTATGGAGCCATGTCTGTTTTGGGATTGTTGATTGCCACCGCATTCATGAATGGTACAGCCATGCGCGACTTTGACAATAAGATGGATGGCCTAATATTCACAAAACCTATTAATAAGGCCTCTTATTTCTTTGGAAAGTTTTTAGGCGCATATACCGCTTCTTTAGTACCTATTCTCGGGGTAAGTATTGGAGCTATTGCCGGTCCCATGATGCCTTGGGTTACTTCTGAACGCTATAGCGAAATTATTTTGTCGGGTCACCTCTCTGGGCTATTGGGTTTTGCCCTGCCCAATATGCTTCTCGGAGGTGTTTTGTTGTATTCCCTTTCAATGATTTTTAGATCGGCTATTGTTTCTTGGATCGGTGCCATGCTTTTACTGGTCTTCTTATCTATAGCAGGTGGATTGTCTGCCGACATTGACAATCAGTTTTGGGCAAGTATGGTGGATCCCTTTGGAGAAAATGCATCCAGCATTGTAGGTAAGTATAGAACGGTTGAAGAGAACAATCTTGGTCCCATTCCGATTAGTGGCTACCTTTTAACAAACCGACTTGTTTGGTCTGGAATTGCTCTTCTGCTATTAACACTCACTTACACCCGGTTTAGCTTCAGCCTGCGCTCTTCTAAAAAGTCCAAAAAGAAAGCCGCCGATAAAAATCAAGAAATGGAAAATGAGCCAATCGCCATTTTTCAAAATAAAAAGCCGAGCTACAGCATTCTGCCAGGCAACAACGCCCTCGCAAGCTTTGCTTCTATTTTTAGGTTTGAGCTGAAGTCGATTGTTCGCAATCCTACCTTCCTCATTCTGATTGCCATTGGAACCATTAATTTATTGGTTGGATTGTACTTTTTCTCCCAAGGATACGGCGTGGAGACCTACCCTGTTACCTATAGTGTGATCGATCAGATTCAAGGAAGCTTCTACTTATTTCTTATAGCAATAATTATTTTCTATTCTGGAGTCTTGGTATTCCGAGATCGAGATGTACATATCGATGAAATAAAGGATGCAATGCCCTATTCTTCTGGTTTATACCTAATAGCAAAAGTGTCTGCATTAATCAGTGCCATTGCTTTGGTTCTAGCTTCAACAATAGTCGTTGGAATTTGTACTCAGTTGATGAATGGTTTTTATGACATCAAGCCTGAGGTTTATTTTATGTCAGTAATGGTTTTAGATCTATTCAATTTTATTCATCTTGCCATCCTTGCCATTTTCTTCCATTACATATTGAATAATAAATACTTAGCTTATTTTGTGTTTGTTCTCTTTATCATCCTTAATTCATTCATTTGGGGAGTGTTGGAAATCAATAG
>CALCFH010000296.1 GCA_937900215.1 uncultured Cryomorphaceae bacterium | reverse complement strand
TTTTTGATCAATAACACTGGCTCTCGCCCGCGCATCGGAAGCAAAAACTTCGAGGTAGGCGTTGAGATGAGTAGATTGTTCAATCTTTGCAAGAATGCGTTCTACTTCGCTAACCACAGTTAATGAACCACTTTCTAGTTCATTGCGGTAGGAAGGATAATCAGAATAGGCCAAGGCTTAAGAATATTTATTCTTTGTCTTTACTCTCGTCGAGCTTTTTGTCATCGTCTTTCACTGCTTTTTTAAATTCCTTAATACCGCCGCCTAGACCGCGCATTAATTCTGGAATTTTTCTTCCACCAAAAAGGAGAAGAACCACCACTAAAATGATGATTAGCTGCTGAGGACCAACAATACCCAAAAGTACAGATAGGTTCATAGATTCATTTTCTAGACTACAAAGGTAGGTATAATGAACTCTTTCCCTTCTCTATAGACCAATTCACTCTGCTTTATTTTGGAGGGTCTTTGTCGTACTCGCCCTGATTCTTGTCCATATGCTTTTCATAGGCGTCGTCTACCTTTTTATGAGGATCAACGCCGGGAGCTTTCGATTTGCAGGCGAAGCCTACTAAAAGCAACAAAAGGATAGCAAGGACCGATGCTTTTTTCATGAGTGTTAAATTTATGGAAAGATTACAGCTTTTGTGCCAAATGAACAACATTCTAACTTAAGCTGTTTAATTTTGTAGAAATTAACTATTTATGTATCCAGAAGATTTAATTACCCCCATGCGTCAAGAGCTTGTTCAACTTGGTTTTTCTGAAGCCAAGCAAGCAGATCAGGTAGAAAAATATATTGCCGACGAGAATGCAACCACTTTAGTAGTGATCAACTCTGTATGTGGATGTGCAGCGGCCAATGCCCGACCTGCTGTGCGCCTTGCGCTTCAAGCTTCAAAAAAGAAGCCTATAAACCTAGTAACTTCTTTTGCCGGAAACGACGTAGAGGCGGTGAACAAAGCCCGCGCTATGATGGCTCCTTTTCCTCCTTCGTCTCCCTCCATGGCACTTTTTAGAAACGGTGAATTGGTTCATATGATCGAACGCCACAACATAGAAGGCCGTCCGGCTCAAATGATCGCCGACAATTTGGTTCAAGCTTTTGAAGAATTCTGCGATTAAGATTCGCTTTTCCGATGAAATATGCGCCGCTTTCCTTCAAAAGGAGGCGGCGTTTTTCCTTCTTGACAGTCTGTACTACAACATTTCTGGTACTTTTCAGCGCATTCATCGCACTGAATAAAGAGAAGATTGCATTGTTCATTGGCACAATTGGTATGCGCATCGCAGTCTTTGCCACACTGATGGCAGTGTGCAATTACATCCTCCGTTATCCGCTCACCTAAGCGATCGTCAAACACAAAATTTTTACCCTTAAAGTGGTTGGGCAATGCCTCTTCGTTGATCTGACGGAAGTAATCGATTATGCCTCCATGCAATTGGTTTACATCTTCAAATCCATGATGTCTTAAATAGGCGCTGGTTTTTTCACATCGAATTCCTCCCGTACAATACAGCAGAATCTTTTTGTCTTTTTTATCTTCCAACATCGAGAGTACTTCTGGAAGTTCATCTCTAAATGTTTCGGCTTGCGGTAAAATGGCTTTTTCGAAATGCCCTACTTCGCTTTCATAGAAATTGCGCATATCCACCACTACAGTGTCGGCTTTTTCCAATGCATCATTCCATTCTTGGGCTGTAAGATGCTTGCCCACATTGGTTACATCGTAGTCGGCTTCGGTTAAGCCATCTGCCACAATTTTGTCTCTAACCTTAATAGCTAGCTTTAAAAAGCTCGGGGCCTTTTCTTCTACAGCATATTTTATGGGCATTGCTGCAAACTCCTTTCTGTCGTTTAATTGCTTAAAAAAGGCATCCCAATTGGGCTCGGGTATGTTCATTTGGGCATTGATCCCTTCCCTGGCAAGGTAGATTCTTCCCAAACAACCCAACTCTTGCCATTCTCTATAGAGAGCGTTTCTCAAATATTCAGGGTCTTCTATGAGAACATAGCGATAAAAAGAAATGGTTTTACGTTTAAAGTTTTCTTGCTGTAAACGCTTGATCAGGTCTTCTTTACCGTACTTATTGGAAGGGTAAGGTCTCGTATTGTCCATGTTTGCAAAGGTACTTTTGACTAGTAATTATTTACTGAGATAAATCAGCCAATATATTTGCGGTTCAAACCCCCAATTGTATGTCGAAGAAAATTCTTGTTTTAGGAGCATTAGGACAGATCGGAACGGACCTTGTAGATGCCTTGCGATTGCGCTTTGGCGTCGAATCGGTCATTGCATCAGATATACGAAGACCAGCCCATGTCTCGGAAGGAATTTTTGTTGAAATAGACGCGAAAGATCGCGAGTCGATGAGAAAGGCAGTAGTAGAACATGGTATTACAGAAGTCTATCATTTGGTAGCTATGCTATCCGCAACGGCTGAGAAGCACCCGATTGCAGGATGGGATTTGAATATGATAAGTCTATTTAATGTTTTAGAGTTGGCGAAAGAAGGCTTGCTCAAGAAGGTCTTTTGGCCAAGTTCTATTGCAGCCTTTGGTCCAACGTCTCCGAAAGATCCCTGCGATCAGACGGTTGTAATGGATCCAGCGACTGTGTACGGAATCTCGAAACTTTCGGGCGAGCTTTGGTGCAGTTATTACTTTGAGAAGTATGGGGTGGATGTGCGTTCTGTGCGCTATCCAGGTCTTATTAGCTGGAAGGCTGAGCCTGGAGGGGGTACAACCGATTATGCGGTTGACATTTTTCACAAGGCTTTGGCACAGGATAAATACACTTGCTATATCGCGCCGGAGAGCAGTTTGCCCATGATGTATATGGAGGATGCCATAGAATCAACCATTGGCATTATGGAAGCAAAAGCAGAAGATGTACGGATTAGAACTTCGTATAATATTGCGGCCTTTAGCGTAAACCCTAGAATTTTGGCGGAAGAGATACAGAAGCATCGACCCAATTTTGAAATCCGTTACGATATTGATTTTAGAGATGTCATTGCGCAAGGTTGGCCGGCTTCTATGCTCGATAAAGAAGCGCGAGAACACTGGGGTCACAATCCGAAATTTGACCTCTCAAAAATGACAGAGGAGATGCTTGCTCGCTTAGCAAAATAGCAAGGAGTTTCTAAAATCTCCCTATCAATGATACAATCTAGATCGTTGTAGAACCCTCAAGGTTTTTTCAAAAAGTCTATAAACCAAAAAGGCCTCGCAACTGCGAGGCCTTTCTTGTTTGAAATAAAGTCTATTCTATTTGCTAAAAAGGCTGGCATCTACCTTGCCATCTACTTTTGCATCTACAAGTTTGAATTCTAAATTCATAGGTAATCCAACTGGAATAGAGATGATTTCGGGCATCATGATACCCCCTTTGTCGATGTAATTTTTATAATCCACATTTTGCACGCTGGTTTCTCCATCTTCAGAGGTTGAGGTTTCTTGAGTTCTCAGTTTTAATCCACTTGCTACGTCGAAGAAATCAATGCTTATGTCGCCATTGTTGTTTACTTCAAGCATATAAACAGACTTACCGCCAATCTCATCCATTCCAACGGCTTTGCAAACCACTCCATTTTTGGCATAGTCTAGCTCTTCTATCCAACCCATTTCTTTTTTAATGTCGGCCAATTGGTCTTCAGGAAGAGGCGTTTCCATGCCGTTCTGCATGAATTTGAAGGTGCCTTCGTTCTTAATGGTTTCAATCTTGCCCATAGGCCCCATATCTTGAAGCTTGTACACTTTGTTTGGGAAAGAGAATACTTCTCTACTCTTAAGGTTGATGCCTTGTATGCTCGCTTCTCTGCTCACTTCAAGGGTTTTGATTGACTGTAACTTTTCAAGCCCACCCAATCCTTTGAAATAATTTGCCAAAATACTTTCAGCATTCACCCCTTCAGGCAATTCAATGGGCGCATCGGTTACAT
>CALCFH010000295.1 GCA_937900215.1 uncultured Cryomorphaceae bacterium | reverse complement strand
TGCTTCATTGAATCTCCTGTATTTCGGGCAATTTATCAAGTCTTATAAAAGCCCTATTAGCAGCCCAATACCCATCGAAAAAATAAAGATGCCAACTAAAAAATGAATCCATTTCATTTCAATTTTGGTGAGCCATTTCCGCCCCAAATAAGCACCTGAAATTGCCGAAACACATCCAACCAAAATGGCGGATCCATCTCCCTCTTCCCAAGATTGAGTTGAATTGAAAAAATAAATAGGAATTCGCACAAAATCAACAATGAGTGCTATGGCGGTTCCGGTTGCAACAAACTGAACGGCACTCAAGCCTCCTTTTATCAGAAACATACTTCTAAAGGCGCCTTGATGACCGGATAATCCACCAAAAAAACCACTCAACAAGCCGCCAACTATAAATGCACTGTTGTGCATTCGAAATTTTGCAATCTTGGGGATCATTTCAAAGATTGCAAATACAATCATGAGCAAGCCAATAATAAAAGAAAGTGAGGAGACCGGACGATTCAACACGGTATAAAGAACTCCATTTGAATTAAAATAAATTAAAGTACTTGCTCCTATCACGGCTCCAACTAAAGCACTTAAGCCAAAGCGGAGTAAAATCAATTTGTCAAATGAGCGAAACAGAAGTGTCGCTTTAAAAATTGAGTTCACGAAATGTACTAAGGCCGTCATTAATATGGCCTCTGCGGGTGGAAAGAAAAAAAGAAAGGCGGGAAGCAGTAGGGTTCCCAGTCCGAAGCCTGAAAAGAAAGTGAGCAAAGAAGCCGTAAAAGCCACTAAGCAAATGATCACGTAAAGCATTTGCCAATAATTTATTTTTCTTCTAAAACGCTGAACTTAAAGTCTAAGAAATCTGAATTTTCTATGAGTGAATCAATGAATTCTGAACCATAGGCTAGATAGAAATCTATCCAATTTGAATAGCGCTCCTGCAGTTGACCATTGGGAAATAGCTTTCTTTCTATTCCTTCAATTTGATTTACAAGGGCAATAGCCTTTCTCTTTTCTGCTCTTAATAGCTTCTTTTTGAGATTTGCCAATCCCTTCATTTGCTTCTGCCTTTGGGCCGCCACCGCCGTTTGCATTGATTTGTCGGTTCTCTTGGAGACTTCTTCCAATCCAATAAAAATCTCGTCTAATTTCTCCTCAAAGCTCGACAGATTAAAGTCAAAAGATGCATTTTCTTTCAACCGTTTCTCAACTAGGTCATTGGAATTTTTAAATAAATCATCCAGATCCAAATTCAATTCCTTCCTTCTATTTGAAACGCCTTTGTTGACCCACAAGAAAGAATTCCGTAGCATTAATAGTGGAAAAGGAACCGAAAACTGAATGAATAATTCCTTTAATTGAAACCAATAAGCCAGCTCACCTCCACCACCTGTATAAGCAAGATTTGGGAGAATACTTTCTTGATATAAAGGCCTCAATAGCACATTCGGACTAAATCTCTCTGGATAACTCTGCAGTTCGTTCAAAAGCTCCTCTTTAGAATAGCTATGTTCTGAACCCAATGCGTTAAATCTATTTTCTTTCTTTTCTAATCTAAATCTACCTTCTTCTGTTAAATAAAAGAGGTTTATTTCTCTCGGAAGTGCTTGGATAGAATATTCCTTAGCCAATTTATTCGACTGATCGGAAATGGCTGAAAAGGCTTTATTTGACTCCAATTCTGCTTTGAAAACTGGAATCATTTCTCTTTTCAATCTTGTATCATCGCCATCCAAAATAAGCAATCCACTTTCACCGAAAATAGAATTCACCAACTCTCTTGTGGCTTGTGCTAAAGTGTTGGACTTTCGGTAACACTTTTTTAGAAGTTGGATGATTTCTGTTTGTCTTTTACCAATACCTATTAATTCAGAAAGCTCATCCACAACTTTCTCAAGCTCCTTTAAATTCAATCTTCCAACTGCCGATGCGGACTGAGTATACCATTTAATTGTCGAATCTTGAATGTGGGCGTGGTTTACCTCATCAAAATCGTGATCTTCAGTCGCCATCCAAAAAACAGGAACTATATGCGATTCTGGGAAGGATGTATTCAATTCTTCTGCCTGACGAATAATTCCTGCGATCTTATAAAGAAAGTACAAAGGGCCTGTGAATAAACAAAGCTGATGGCCCGTCACTACCGTAAATGTGTTTTTAGAAAGAATGTTTTCAAGTGAAAAGGCACTTTTCGAACTCAGTGTAATTCCTTGGTATTGCTCGGAGAGCACCTCATATAACAACTGCCTTTTACTGCCTGGAAACGAAGACCTAAGCTCAATTCTTCGCTCAAACTCCCTCAAACTTGGAAAGCCATCATAAAAAGAGCTCAGCTGTTTATTCTGCTCTAAGTAGTCAAGGATAAGTTTTCCAAAATAGCCTGTTTGAGCATAGTCAATCTGAGTCTTCTGAAATAAAACTTTGGGTAGCTTTTCTGCCATTACAATCTGCGGAAAAGGGCTTCCATATCTTTCAAACTAATTTTAGACTCCCAATCATGGCCTAAGGCATGAATCCACATATGAGGTAGATTCCAACTGATCTTTGCCATTGCTGTTATTTGATCGTCTGTCCAAGATGAACTCAAATTCTGAGGTAAATCAATAGAATGATGTGCCACCATTTGCTTAAATTCAACTACCGCATCTCCATAAAAATCTTGTAAATGATTAAAGGCAATGCAGTTTGCATAGCCATGACGATATCCCAAAATTTTAGAAAGACCATAAGAAAGAGCATGACAAACTCCAACTTCACTGTAGGTCAAACTCAATCCACCAAAGAGAGAGGCAATCATTAATTTATCGTCATTCTCCTCATTCTGACCACTATTTGGCCCAATGAAAACCTCCCTACAGAGCTTTAAGCTTTCTTCTCCATAGGCGCGGGAAAAGGCATTATTGTGGATGCCCGTCTCGCTTTCTATACAGTGAATATAGGTATCCATTCCTGTATAAAACCAATGGTTTCTCGGAACAGAATGAGTTAGGCTCGGATCCAAAATGATTTGATCAAACACCGTCCATTCACATTTAAGTCCGAGCTTTTTAACAGGGCCAGTAAGCACAGCCGTAGTACTGCATTCAGCGCCCGTTCCTGAAATAGTTGGAATACCAAGATGAAATACACCGGGTTTTTTTATGAGATTTAATCCCTGATAATCGCTCGATGGGCCTTCGGTTGTTAGCATCAGGCTCAGAGCCTTAGCTATATCCATAATACTTCCTCCACCCACAGCAACCACACCAGATGGCAAACCATGATTCAACAAGATATCGTCACGCAACCGATCAATCTGCTCTGTAGTAGGCTCATGTATATCACAATCCTCAAAATAGGCAACATCTTGCGGCTTCAAGTTTAGCTGTTGAAAGAGACTAGAATTTTTAAAATAATGATCTACAATAAACACGAACTTACCATTGTTCCTATCACGAATGGGGTCGATCATTGAAGCTAGCTGATGCACAGAACCTCTACCAAAAACCAACTTACCTATATTATTGAGAATCTTATGCATCCTTTAGTGTTTTGCGAATCACTTCAATCATTTGATCGGCTAATTTGTCCATTTCTTCTTTAGTCCAAGTAACCTTTGTTCCAACAGAAATCAATCTACCAACAACATCTTGAGAAATAGGAATATCCAAATTCGAATAATCTTGTGGGGCACCCAAATGGTGAATAGCCATTTTAAAAGGCGACTCTAATTTCTTCAAGTGATCCCACTGATTTATAAAATGGTACATATTGGTAAACCAATAATTTACTCCTATACCGGCCGCCGCTAAATTCTTAGAAGTCTGTTGTGCCAGTGCTTGAGTTGGAAGGAAGAAATTCACAAAAGTTCCGCTATCTCCTTCTTTGTCAGGAACGGGTCTGAATCGAATTTCTTTCACCTCAGACAGCCTACTAATCAAGTACGCATGATTGTGTCTCTTGCGATCGCGAATATCTTTTAGTTTCCGAATTTGCGCTAATCCAACCGCTGCATGCAACTCACTCAATCTGAAATTTGTTCCCAAAATCGGATGTGCTTCCATTCCTCTATTTGAACCTAGATGAGAGTGCCCGTGATCCGAAAACTGTTCAATGTAATTCGATATTTTTTCTGAGTTGGTGATACATAATC
>CALCFH010000294.1 GCA_937900215.1 uncultured Cryomorphaceae bacterium | reverse complement strand
CCCAAAATTAGCAAGGCAATGACGCCTTTAAAAATATTTCTACGCCTTGAAACTTGTGGAGCCAGAACCTCAAAAGCCGTTTTTAGTCCCATTTTAGCCCGCGCTCTTTTCTTCCACCACTGGGCGTAGGCCATTGCCAGCAGCAACAAAGGGATAGCACTGAGTAAGAGCAGATACTGGGGTAATTCTATTCTTTCCATTAGGTGATTCCTCTTAAAACGGCAATCTTAGCAAACCTTTCAAAAAAGAAAAGCGCAAAGGCCCAAAGTACAAAGGGTCTAAACCATTCCGTATAGGTATAGTAGCGCAATTCTTCTACCTCTTTTCTCTCTAAGCGATCAATTTCTTTGTAGATATTGGCTAAGGATGCATTGTCTGTAGCCCTAAAATATTGACCTCCCGTACGCTTAGCAATGCTCCGCAATAAGTCTTCGTCTATTTCAACCTGCAGATTTCTATACACTAAATTTCCACTGAAGTCTCTCGAAACGGGCATAGGTGCCTTACCATTTGTTCCCACCCCGATGGTATAAATTTTTAATCCGAATTCTGCGGCCAGTTCAGAAGCAGTAATGGGATCAATGGTACCCGTATTATTCACCCCATCGGTAAGTAAAATGATTACTCTACCCTCACCCGTTCCATTGCGCAAGCGATTCACCGAAGTGGCCAATCCCATACCTATAGCCGTACCATCTTGAATTAAGCCGTAATCCAACTCCTCTAGGCTATTGAGCAAAATTCTGTGGTCGGTTGTTATGGGCGCCAGGGTATAACTTTCCCCTGCGTAGGCAACAAGGCCAATTCTATCTGCTGGTCTATCTGAAATAAAGGTGCGCGCTACTTCTTTGGTTGCTTCAAGCCTATTGGGCGTGAAATCGCGCGCCAACATACTTGCCGAAACGTCTATGGCCAACACAATGTCAATGCCCTCTGTGCTTCGGGTCTGAACATCTACTTCTTTCTGGCGCGGACGAGCTAAAGCGATGACCAAGAGAATTATAACAGGTATTCTAAGCAGCGGCAAGTACTCCGCCAGAATACTCTTCCAACTCTTGATTTTGTATAGAGAAGAGGTTTCTGAGAGTCGAAAACTGGCACTGTAGCTGCGTTTAACCTTCCACCGAAAATAAAAGGCAGGAATGGCCAACAGCAGCAACCACAAAAAGAAAGGATATTGAAACTCAAGATTGCCCATCGCTCTGAATAAGTTGTTTTGGATAATCTGAAATGATCTGTTCTAGCAGTTTAAATTCTGATTCAGCGGAGCGATTTATTTGCGCTCTTTCTGCGTATTTGGCAAAATCAGAAGCCAATAAAAAGGCTTTCAACTTGCGCTCATCTTCGGCCTCCAGCGCCAGCGAATCCAAAGAAGAAGCCAATTCAGTTCCCGACATTTCAAGTGCTTGAATGTGTAATTCTTCCTCCAAATACAAACGCAGAACATCGGTAATTTCTGTATAAAATACCTTTGGACCCATGAGCCAAGTTTGATTTTCTTGAAGCCTATGCAATTGTTGCAAGGCCTTTTCTTTTGGTGGGATGGGCGGATCTTTCTTGGCTGAGAATCCTTCTTTCAACGGCTTAAATCGCTTCCAAAGGAAATAGACTCCAAAAATGAAAAGCAGAATAGACAGAGGAATAAGAATCCAGCTGACATAATCAAAAGGCGCCTTACGCGGCGCTTTAATGTCCATCAATTCAATTTCCGAGCGAGGCGGAAAGCCCACATATACATAGGTGGCCTCGCAGCGCAAACTATCGGAAGCCAATTGAATTGGCAAGAAGGAGAGAAGGTGGTAACCCGAGTCGTAGCGCGCTATCTCAAGTCGGTATCTCCAGAGTTCACCCGTGTTTTTCAACGCGCTATCTGCGTTGGTTTTTAAGATAGTCCAAGCGGTGTCTTTTGGCGCGGGAAGCTCTTTGATATTCTGCAGTGGAGCCACAGAAATTAACTCTATTTTTAAAGGTTCACCAATGAGTATGCTGTCTTTGGCAATGCGCAATTGCAAGCGATTTTGGGCCGAAAGCATACTGCCAAAGAATAGAAAAAGAAGGATGGCTTTTTTCATCTCCTATTCCTCTTTTTAAAGAATCCCAATAGAGCGTGAATATAAGAGGAGCCCAATTCTACTTCCAGCTGATCTGCCCCAGCAGAGCGGAAGCTCTTGGTGAAGTAGGCATCCATAGATTGCATCCACAACTCGTATTTTTTTCGAATCCGCGCAGAACTAAAATCTATCCAATGCTGCGACTGCGTTTCGGCGTCATAGACCGGTATAACACCCAAGTTGGGCATTTTTTTCTCAAAAGAATCTTTCAACCGAATGCCTACTAAGTCGTGTTTTCTAGCTGTCAAACTCAAGGCTTTTTGATAGTTTGTATCTAAGTAATCGGAGAGTAAAAACACTATACCCTTCTTTCTTTGTACTGCATTTAAATACTCTAAGGCTACCCGAATGTTGGTCTTTTTACTTTTCGGATTGTACTCAATCATTTCACGAATAATACGCAAAACCTGCGACCTACCTTTTCTAGGCGGAATGTAGCGTTCTACGCCATCGCTGAAGAGCAAGAGCCCTACTTTATCATTGTTCTGAAGGGCAGAAAAGGCAAGGGTTGCACCAATTTCGGTGGTTATCTCCCTTCTCAACTGACCTTGAGTACCAAAGTCGCCCGAACCGCTGATGTCGGCCACTATCATAAGAGTGAGTTCCCTTTCTTCCTCAAATACCTTCACATAGGGTTCGCGAAGGCGAGCCGTTACATTCCAATCGATGGAACGAATGTCATCTCCGTACTGATAGGCACGCACCTCACTAAAAGACATACCTCTTCCTTTGAATGAGCTATGGTATTCGCCAGAAAATAGATGACTGCTCAACCTATTGGTCTTAATCTCTATCCGACGAACCTTTTTTAGAAGTTCCCTAGTATCCATCTTCTAGTATTCTCAAGGTACCTCAACGGCATTCATAACCTCGGTAATAATGTCTTCCGATTTCATGTTTTCGGCTTCAGCCTCGTAGGTAAGGCCCACCCTATGGCGAAGTACATCCATTGCTACCGCACGAACGTCTTCTGGAATTACATAACCACGATGGTGAATAAAGGCATTGACTCTTGCTGCTTTGGCCAAGTTAATACTGGCACGAGGCGAGCCTCCAAAGCTAATGAGTGCCTTTAACTTACCCAGTTTGTACTGCTCAGGGTAGCGCGTGGCAAATACAAGATCTAAGATGTACTGTTCTATTTTCTCATCCATATAAATTTCATGAATGATGTGCCGTGCCTTCTCAATTTGATTCAAAGAAACTACAGGTCTAACTTGGGCTTGCTTCGATTGAATCTGCATGCGCACAATCTGTCTCTCTTCCTCTAACTTAGGATAATCTAGAACGGTTTTAAGCATAAAACGATCCATCTGTGCCTCAGGGAGAGGATAGGTTCCTTCTTGCTCTACTGGGTTTTGCGTAGCAAGTACGAGAAAAGGCTTGGGAAGCGCATGTGTTTCGTCTCCAATGGTAACCTGCTTTTCTTGCATGGCTTCCAACAAAGCACTTTGAACCTTAGCGGGAGCACGGTTAATCTCATCCGCCAATACAAAATTGGCAAAAATGGGTCCTTTGCGAACGTGAAAATCGCCCTTTTGCATATTGTAGATCTGCGTACCGATGAGGTCACTCGGCAGCAAGTCAGGAGTAAATTGAATACGCGAAAAATGTGCATCCACGGCCTCTGAAAGGCTTTTAATTGCCAAGGTTTTCGCCAATCCGGGTACTCCTTCCAATAGAATATGGCCATCGCCTAAAAGACAGATAAGCAAACGGTCGAGCATATGCCTTTGCCCAACAATGGCTTTTCCCAATTCCATATGCAAGAGATCAATAAAAGCGCTTTCGCTTACGATGCGTTCATTCAGCTCCTGTACGTTTATTTCCTTTCCTTGTGCCTCCATGAATTATTAAACTTTAGTGGTTACAAAACAAATAGAAGTCTTAAAATTATGTCGTTAAATGTCTGTTAATTGCCAATAAATTATAGTCTACTAAAAGAATGGGATCAATGATAATGCTTTCTTACTTCAGTAGCACAACAATCTACAATTGAAAAGAGCTAGGCACTGTATTTTTTTCCTTGCCCTTTGTTTTGCCGCCTTGCCCTCTTCTTTGGCAGCAGCAGCAGGAGTCTTAGACCTTTCCGAATACAACTTCTGGATTCAAGGAGGTGCCTCTTTGAACGAAAATTGGCTACTCTACCCCAGTACTTTTATCAACCCTTTAGAGTCGAATAGCCGATCTGCAGAAAATAGTATTCAACTCACGGATCTTTGGAATTACACTCCTTCAATGGGTACTAAATGGTCGGCCATGGGCTATGCCTCGTATTCGTTAACGGTTTATATGCCCAAAGATCATCCAGAAATGGGCCTGAAGATTCCAGAAGCATACACCACCTATCGACTGTATCTCGACGGAAAACTGATATCTGAAAATGGTGTTCCGGGCAAAACAGCAAGAACTTCAAAACCAAAATGGATACCTAGAATTGTGGCCCTTACCGAGGTAGACGACACCTTAGACTTGGTTCTTCACATTAGCAATTTTAGTCATTTCAAAGGGGGAATGGGAAAGGAAATAATACTCGACAATTTCTCTTCACTCAATTTTAAAAACAAAAGAGAGGCCGCTTTAACCACCTTGCTATCGGGAGGATTGGTCATTGGTGGCTTGTTTTTTCTGGGTCTCTTTCTTTACGACAGAAGAGATGTTACTGTTTTGTATTTCAGCCTTTTCTGTATATTTTATTCTTACCGAGTTATTGGAAGTCAGAGCTATGTACTCCATGAGCTGCTCCCAAACTTTCCCTTTTCCATCGCCATTCGCCTAGAGTATTTATCGCTCTACATTTCTGTTTTGCTGTTTGCCGAGTTTCTAAGGCATCTTTACCCCGAGGAAATGAATAAGCAGACGCTGCGTTTGTTCCGTTATGTCTCTATTTTTCAAGCGGTTGTTGTTTTCTTGCCCGTTTATTACTTCACCGCCCTTTTCCAATATTATATTATTGCCGCCCTTCTTTTTACAGTTTATGGCCTTTTTGTCTTTATTCTCGCTGCTTGGCGCAGGCGGATGGGAGCAAAATTGGCGTTGAACTCGAGCATTTTACTGGCCTCTGCCTTTATTGTTTTAATTTTAGAGTTCTGGCAAATTATTCCTCCTCAACCCGAAATCTTAATCATACTCTACATCGGGTTCTTCCTTTCTCAGTCGCTATTGCTATCGTATCGATTTGGACTAAACCAACAGCGATTGCTTTGGAAAACGGAAGCAAGTTCTCGAAGCAAAACCGAGTTTATTTCAAATATGAGTCATGAAATACGGACTCCTTTAAATGCCATTTTGGGTGTTTCCACTTTGAT
>CALCFH010000293.1 GCA_937900215.1 uncultured Cryomorphaceae bacterium | reverse complement strand
AGGACATTTTATTGTCTCAATTCGTTTGCGCTTTACTTTACAAGGGAATTGATATGCTAGAGATATTTCATGAGCACCTCCTCCAGCGTTAGAAAATTCAGAAATAGTGTAATCATAACTGTAACCAATTCTCCAAGGCAACTTGTCTGGTATAAAACCAACATTCAGAATCATAGCATCGATATTCACACTGTTTTGTCTAAGTCCTAATCCTGCAGCAATGCCATTTCTCGCAAATGCCAGACCGTATGTAACTTGAGTAAATGGGCCCTGAGTTTGAAAAACTACATTTGGTATTAGATAGTTCTGAATTGAATTGTGAAGACGCTTCTTGGTAATTGGAATGTTCGCCCCAATATGCGTAGTAAGTTTTACGGGTAACTGAGAATTTGTGAAAAACGCTTCATTTGGCTGCGTAAGGTGATGGGCTGCAAATCCAAAAAAGAAATTCTTGGTATAACCAATTACGCCTGTTGACAGATCTACATGGTTATTGGTTGTACTTCCTGGTGCAACTTCACTTGTGGGTAGCACAAAGCCGTAAAATGGATCAATTTGATCTGGGAAAGTAAAAGACCCCCAATTTAGCGATCGTTGTCTAAAAGTTGCTTGAAAACCAGCAAGGATGAAAAACTTACGGCTTACCTTCAAATGATAGGAATAAATTCCACTCACTTCTGTTGAAGTTAAGGTTCCATTACCAGCATCGTCTCTCAAAACCATCAGTCCTAAGCCGCCGTTAAGGGCTGAGGAGTATTGGTCAAAAGAGGCGCTATACGTCTGGTATGCACCAAAAGCCGGAAATTGATTCCGGTAGTTCATTATAAAACGAGGACACCTCTCCGAACCAGCAAAAGCAGGATTCAGATACAATGGGTTCGCGTAATACTGGGAGAAATGCGGATCCTGCGCTTTAGCATTTAAAGCGAAAAGGCAAACCAATAAACTCCAATAAATTCTCATCATGGGCTTCGAGCTCCTAAAAACAGTCAGCAATAATACGAATTAATCCATCGCAGAATGGCTTTCATTCTTGTCTTTAACGTTTGTAATCGATTACTATTTCACAAAGGTCGTTCAAGCGAACTACTTTTGTGATCGCTAACATACGTACTAAAGTGGTGCACTATGTGACCCATTTAGGCGTTATCGATCAAAATAAGTTCAGCTTTGAGAAATCTATTGAGTCTACTCCTCATCGTATCTTCAGTCTTTATATACGGTCAGAGCAAATCGCATATTGTTGATATTGAATGGAAAGGGGAGAGTTCTTGGTTTGTAGATCATCCAGAAAATGCGGTAGTAATTCCACTTTTCAATGGGGCTTCGGCTCAAGAAAATATTTCTTCTTGGCCAGTGAAATTTATCAGAATTCCCATATCATCCGTGGCTTCTGGTGTCAGTTTATCCATCTTATCTGAATCTGCGACCGCTGCTAAAAAATCGAATTTATCAAAACTAGACGCCAACTATTTGCTTAAGTCGGAAGTAAGAACCGAGAGAAAAAAGAATTATTTGCTCGTTTCTGTGGTGCCCTTTAGAATGATAAATGGTGAAATGCGCAAGCTTGAGCGATTTGAATTGTCTTGGACTGAGACCAATGCGCCCAATGAGTATTCTACAAAGACCCAGACCTATAAAAACACAAGTGTTTTGGCAACCGGACGCTGGCTAAAGGTGAGTGTGCCTAATACAGGTATTTACAAGATATCTGCGCAGTTCTTAAATGCGAATGAAATCAATTTTGCTGGGGTGGCCTCCAACGAAATCAGGGTCTTTGGCAATGGCAATGGAATGCTCCCTGAAGACAATGCAAGTTTTCAATACGATGATTTGGAAGAGGTTCCAGTAAGAGTGGTAGACAATGGAAATGGGGTTTTTGATGGAAACGATTACATATTATTTTATGCCAAAGGTCCCCATCAATGGGAAGAGGAGAATCAGATTTTTACCCATGAATTGAATCTATATGGTGATGTGAACACCTATTTTATTGCATTCGATTTAGGACAGAGTAAATCAATTGTTAATACAACTTCGGTTAGCGCGAACGCCACAAATCAGGTAAATAGCTTCGACGATTATGGCTTTGTAGAAAGCGATCTGTTTAATTTGGTCGGAAGCGGTAAGCAATGGTTTGGGGAAAAGTTCGATTTTACGCCGAGTTATAATTACAGTTTTAATTTCCCATGGCTTATTACCTCAGAGCCAATTAGCCTTAGAACAAGAGCGGTTGCACGCTCTTCAACGGCCGGAACCTTCTTGAATTACAACGTGGCAGGATCTACTCCCATTTCACTGGCATTTGATGCAATCAATCTAACTGTTGCGGGGGCAGACTATGTAAATGCCAAAACAGCTTCCAATACGTTTCTTTCATTAGCTCCAGCCTTCACGATTACCGCTACCTATAATAATAGTGTAAACCCATCTGCAATAGCTTGGATGGATTTTATAGAAGTTCAATGTCGGAGAGAGCTAAACCAAGCCGGTCTAACACAGCTGCAATTCCGTGATACGCGTTCGGTAGGTCCAAATGAGATTTCAGAATTTACTATTCGCAATTCGAATACAGATACGCAAATATGGAATGTTACCGATCATTTGAATATCCAAGAAATTGTTCCTTCTTTTCAAGGAACAGAGGCGAAGTTTAGACTTAGAACGGATAG
>CALCFH010000292.1 GCA_937900215.1 uncultured Cryomorphaceae bacterium | reverse complement strand
CATGAAGCGTATCTTCTTCCTGAAAAAATGAATAAAGAGGCTCTCCTCTTACGATGGCTTGTTCTGGATATTCGAAATACTCTCCATACTCACCACGAATGAGCGACTTATCTGCAGTATCAAGGATTGAGATTTTTCCAAAAACTTGTCCAAAACCGCGCTTTCTTTCATAATACATACTGTCTCCACTCAACCGTCTTGATTTATTCCATAGCTCTGCATTTTCTCTAAATTGGGCAATATCAGTGCTGGTATCGTAGACGCCGTTTTCACAATAGATGGTGCTTGAATCGGAAACCACTGTAGAAGGACCTTCAAATCGAGCTACTTTTGAAGATGTGAAATAACGCAAGGTGTCTGAAAACATATCATACCTAGGATTCTTTAGAACTACGTCTTTGTTAAACAAAAACATTTTAGAATCAGCATAATAGATTCCAATTTTACTGCTCAGAGTATTTTCTCCGTTTAGAATGGTGCCTCCCGTTCTGTAAAGTGCGGAATTGTTGTTCCGGTCAAACACCATTTTATCTGTTGTGAGCAACATACTTGGATCTCGAAGGCTGACTTTCCCTATAACTTCCGCAATGCGCGTATCTCCATTGTATTCTAAGTAATCACCATAAAGATGCAGCGTATCATCTTGAATTATATGAACTTTAGAAAAGGCTTTTAAGAAATTCTTGTCGGCATAAAACCAAGCAGAATCGCAGTACATTGTTGCACCTTCGTGAAAAAAGATCACATTTCCTTTGAGCCTATTTTTTCTTTCGACTCCCTTTTTATAATAGGCCTTATCTGCTTGTTTGATTTCAATCTTGCTCTTGGAAGCCTTTAACTGCTGAGCATCGAGAGTTTGGATGGATAGGAGTGAGGCAATTAGTCCAATTACTAGTAATCTACATAGCAAAATTGGATTCATTATATGTGGATGGTCTGTTTCCTATCCGGTCCTACAGATACAATCGAAATTTTCACTCCTGTTGCATTTTCAATGTATTCTACATAATTCTTAAATGCCTGAGGCAATTGATTGTAGTCGGTAATTTTTGTCAAATCTTCCTTCCATCCTGGCAAATAGGTATAGATAGGGTCTACCAATTCTGGATCAATTCGATACGGCAGATGACTGACTTCAACACCTTGGTACTTATATGCAGTGCATATACCTATCTCATCTAAAATACTCAGAACGTCTGATTTCATCATAATCAGCTCAGTAACACCGTTTACCTCTATGGCATAGCGCAATGCTGGAAGATCTAGCCAACCGCAACGGCGTGGACGTCCAGTAGTTGAGCCAAATTCACGTCCTTCTTTTCTAATTTCTTCTCCTATTTCATCTAGAAGTTCAGTAGGGAAGGGGCCACTTCCAACCCGTGTACAATAGGCTTTAAAAATTCCCAATACTCTACCAATTCTATTTGGGGCTATACCTAATCCAGTACAAGCACCTGCAGCTGTTGTGGTAGAGCTAGTTACAAACGGATAGGTTCCAAAATCAATGTCTAATAAAGAGCCCTGTGCTCCTTCAGCTAGTATGGCTGCGCCCTCTTTTAGCTTTTGATGTACGTAATGTTCGCTGTCAATTAAAGTCATTTCTTTCAACGCAGCGGCGCATTTCATCCACTTTTCTTCTTCTTCTTCCAAAGAAAAAGGGAAGGAATAATCACCCAATAACTTCAAATGCTTATCTCTCAAAACTTGATAACGTTCTTGAAAATCAGCTAGTTCTAAATCACCAACTCTCAATCCGTTTCTTCCAGTTTTATCCATATAAGTAGGACCAATTCCCTTTAGGGTAGAGCCTATCTTATCTTTTCCTTTAGCGTGCTCAGAAGCGGCGTCAAGTAACCTATGAGTTGGAAGGATTAAATGCGCTTTTCTTGAAATTAAGATTCGTGTATGGGCATCTGGATCCGTATTCTTTAAGCTGTCTAATTCACGTTGAAAAATAATAGGATCTATAACCACCCCGTTTCCTACGATATTTAAGGCATCAGTATGAAAAATACCAGATGGAATGGTATGCAGAACATGCTTTCTTCCTTCAAATTCAAGCGTATGACCCGCATTGGGTCCACCCTGAAAGCGGGCAATGATAGAATAACCCTTCGTTAATACATCTACAATTTTACCTTTTCCTTCATCTCCCCATTGAAGACCAAGAAGGATGTCGACATTAGTTGCCTTATTCACGAATATGTGGTGTTTAGGGTATTGATTTCATTGGGTTTCTCATCTTCTTCAGTACTTGCGTAG
>CALCFH010000291.1 GCA_937900215.1 uncultured Cryomorphaceae bacterium | reverse complement strand
GCAGGCATTGGAGATACCCTTACAACAGCCTATGGTCTTCCTCTTTCTGCCGTTAATCCTTTCTTTACGGATTTCGTTACCGGTGATGTATTTGGAAGCAAGTATACTCCTATTACATTCTATTTAATGAAGCAAGATCTAAGCACTATTCAATACGAAAGACTTAGAGCGCTGACTTTAATCATGGAGTTGGTATACGAAGACGGAAACCCTGTGTTGAAATACACAAATTCGTATGTAAACGACATTAATTAAACGTCTTTACTTATTGAAAGGCCTGAGCTAATGCTCAGGCTTTTTTATTTCCAGGAATACCAAAGTTCCAGCAACAATGCCCAATACTGGCCCAATTATCCAACCGATATAGGGAATTAAGAAAAGTCCATAAAAGCCTAATCCCAGGCCAATCATGGCAGACTTATGTTTTTTTGCAAACTGAAGGCTATCTGCGGTACTCATCTGATATCGCTCACAATTGTAGTCTATCATTGAAAAGCCATAAAAGTAGCTTTGCACCAGAACCAAAAGAAAAGGAGCAATCAATCCAACTAAAGGAATGAAAGCAAATAAAAGAAGGAGGAGCGTCAAGGCAATTTCAACCAAAAGATTCCGAAAAGCGAGTTTTAAGCCTCTGATTACATCAATCCAGAGTTGTTTTGCAGAAAATGGATACTTCTTTCCAGTGGCTTTTTCATCTGTTTTTTCACTTAAGATGGCAAGCAATGGAGATAGAACAATGAACACTATGTTTTTGTAGAACAAGATGTATAAAAACAGGGCCGCCATGCGTATACTTATGGCCAAAGACCATCCAATTAGGCTATTTAGAAAGGAAGAATCCGTTTTGAATAAATCGTGCAAAATGGATGTAAAATAGTCTGCCATAGCCCATCCAAGCGCGGCACTTGATAAGAATAGTATAAGGTTTAGCCCAAGAGGTAGAAGCAGCCATCCGTACAACTTATGTTTGTCAACAAATCGAATAGCTCCAAATAAAGCTTTTAGCCCCAATCCAAATTCACTAATAACGCTGTTCATCTGCTTTAATTAATTTTAGCCCATGCAAACAAATCCATTAAGCCTCCAGGCCATTTCGCCTATAGACGGTAGATATTCTAAAAATACAGAAAGACTGGTTCCCTATTTCTCTGAATTTGCATTAATTCAATACCGAGTGCGCGTAGAGATAGAATATTTTCTTGCACTTTGCAAGCTTCCTCTTCCTCAATTGGTTTCTTTTCCAAAGGAAAAGATAAATGAATTACAAGACCTATTCTTAGATTTTAGCATGGAAAGTGCCGAAAGAATTAAGGCTCTTGAGCGCATTACCAATCATGATGTTAAGGCAGTGGAGTATTTTATAAAAGAAGAATTTGATAAGCTGGGACTGTCAGAGTATAAAGAATTCATCCATTTCGGACTTACCTCACAGGACATAAATAATACCAGCATTCCTCTTTCCATTAAAGAAATGTTGGAAGAAGAGTACCTGCCTTTATTGAGTGATATTATTGTGAGTTTAAACGAAAGAGCAGAGGAATGGGAAGAGATTGCTCTTTTGGCCCGCACTCATGGACAGGCTGCCTCTCCAACGCGTTTAGGCAAAGAAATTCAGGTATTCACTGAGCGCATAGACCAGCAGTTGAGGCTGCTTCGCTTTATTCCTTTT
Organism: uncultured Cryomorphaceae bacterium; assembly: GCA_937900215.1. Lineage (GTDB taxonomy): Bacteria > Bacteroidota > Bacteroidia > Flavobacteriales > Schleiferiaceae > RFXV01. Next base: position 6,579 of record CALCFH010000291.1, on the reverse strand, counting down.
TCGGCAAAATTTGGTGGAGCTACAGGAAATATGAATGCCCATTATGTGGCGTATCCAGACATCGACTGGCATGCTTTTGCCACTGATTTTGTTGAGGAAACATTGGGTTTGAGTCGTTCGTATCCAACAACTCAAATAGAACATTACGACAACCTAGCTGCCTTGTGTGATACCATTTCGCGCATAAATACCATCCTAACAGATTTTTGTAGAGACATCTGGACATACATCAGCATGGATTATTTCAAGCAAAAGATTAAGAGTACCGAAGTAGGCTCTTCAGCCATGCCTCATAAAGTGAATCCAATTGATTTTGAGAATGCGGAAGGTAATTTTGGTGTGGCCAATGCACTTTTCCACCACTTTAGCGCTAAGCTCCCCATTTCTAGACTTCAGCGAGATCTCACAGACAGTACGGTTTTGCGAAATATCGGCGTGCCATTCGGACATAGTTTTATCAGTATGCAAAGCCTACTTCGAGGTTTAGGGAAGCTGATTGTGAATACAGATGCCATTCAAAAAGATCTGAGAGACAATTGGGCGGTTGTAGCGGAAGCAATACAAACGGTCTTGAGGAGAGAAGGATTTGAAAATCCATACGAAACCTTGAAGGCTTTAAGCAGAACCAATGCGAAGCCAGGGGAAGCGGAGTTTTTGCAATTCATTAATGAACTGGAAATACCGGAAGGGCTTAAAATAGAACTCAGAGCCATTACGCCTTTTAATTATACTGGCAAATAAGCAGATGGAAATTAACGGAGTAGAAATCCCAAAAGGATCTAATAGATTTATTGAGATGGATGTGGCTCGCCTGCCATCTGGAACGCTTATTCAAATGCCCATACATGTTTTCAGGGCAAAGGAAGAGGGCCCATGCATACTTTTAAGTGGTGGATTGCATGGCGATGAGGTAAATGGCATTGAGGCGGTAAGACGAGTTGTGGAAAGCAAAATGCTGAAGAAGCTGCTGAAAGGGACTGTAATTGCACTGCCCATTATTAATGTTTACGGATTTATTCACTTCTCGAGAGATGTACCCGACGGCAAAGATGTGAATCGGAGCTTTCCGGGCAACCCAGAAGGTTCGCTTGCTTCTATTGTGGCTTGGCAAATAACCCACCACCTACTTCCGCATATAGATTACGGAATTGATTTTCATACGGGTGGAGCAAGCCGTACCAACTTCCCACAAATCAGATTTGCCAAAGAGGACGAATTAGGTCAGAAAGTGGCAGAGCGATTTAATGCTCCCTTTACTCTAAATTCAGGCTTAATCTCAGGTTCTTTGCGGGCGGCAGCTAAGGATTTAGGAAAGAGTGTTATTGTATTTGAAGGGGGCGAATCGCTTCGCTTAGATGAAAAATCTATCATGGCCTCTATAAGAGGAATAGAAAATGTACTTGCTTCGGAGGGAATGATTGATAAAAAGATTCGCTTCAAGAAATCTATTTATATGATCGATTCTAGTTGGGTGCGCGCAGATGCTTCTGGTATGTTTGTTTTTAAGAAAACGGCAGGACAAAAAGTGAAGCAGAACGAAATCATTGGTTATGTGCACAGTCCGTATAATACCTATAGAGTGAAGGTTGCTTCACCCATAGATGGATATATCATTGGACACAATAACTTCCCTCTTGTGCATAAGGGCGATGCGCTCTTTCACATCGGGATGGTAGAATAAAAAAAGCCACCCGAAGGTGGCTTTTTAATCAAGCAAAAAAAAACAAAAGCACTATTGTACAATAATCTTTCTGCTTCCGTACTGTGCTTTGTCAGAACGGATGTTTACTAAGTAAATTCCCCTTGGAAGGTTTAGAGAGATATCGCTCTTCAATTCAAAATTAGATGTCTCTAAAACTTGTGAATAAACCACCTTACCTGTTAAATCAATTACGCTTAGCTCGGCTGCTCTTACATCCATATTCGCCACGCGGACGAAAAGAGTGCCGTTTGAGAAATAGCTTGTATTTACGGGTTTAAGATTGGCAAGAATAAAATTCTCATCAATACTTACACCATTCGGATCATAGAATATGTTATGACAGTCTTGATTATTAGAGATGTTAAGTTCTGTTTCTTTCACTCCAACAATTCCACAAAACTCATATGTTTGAGTAGAGGCACCAGGAACAGTTAATCCATTGTAGCTGTGTGTAAAATTGGCCGATGCACCAACTGCGAGACCCTGAATAGTGAAGAATTGGATAAAACTTGATCCCAAGCTTAAATGATACCCATCGAGAGTGGGTATATAAAAAAGGGTGTCATTGGTTGAAATGGGTACCGTTCCAGTATTGGTGACGGTAATATCAAAAGCAAAGGGTACAGTTGGACCTAAAACACTGTTGTCTAATGGAGAGTTTAGTACCACCTCTATGTCTATCTGACCCGCTGCCATTTTAGTAAAAAGAGCAAAAGCGACTAGTGTAAAGATTCTTTTCATAGTTGTGTTTTAGTTGGCGGTAAAGATACTCTTCCACCCAATAAATGAAAGTGAATTAACATTGTATTTAGATGTTTTGAAGAGCTCAAATCCCCTTTGAGCATGGAAAAAAGAGGCTGTCTTCTCTAAATAGGATTGATTTACAGCCTTGTTCGGAATTATTAATTGGGCTTAAAAACCAATTTTACTTTGTTAAAATCGGCTGCTGCATTAACCACTGCGGCAAAGGCATCATAGTCTTCTATAGGCACCTGCGGTTGGGTGTAGTATTCTATTAAAGTCACTTCCACTTTGTTGCCTTCTAGCGTGTACGTTGATTTAAAGATGGCTCCAGGATTCTTTTCCTCTCCCAAAACTGCATAGATATTTAAGTCGTCTAAATTGCTGCAATGGTAGCCTTCTGGAATTTCTATTTCAATCTTTCGGTCGTAGTTTCTATTGTTGTCTTGGTCTACAGGGAGCTTGCGTTTTTCTTCTTGGTACAATTCAGATTGCGGACCGATAACCACTCCAACTTTTAAGATGAGCGCCTCGCCTGCAATTTCTAGCATAGAGGAAGATTCATAATCCATATGCACAATGAAGGGTTCTTTGCCCACATTCTCAACACCTTCGTTCTCTAGCTCAAACTTAGTCACCGTCATTCCCTCAATTTGCATGTTTTGCAATGCCTCGTCGAGTTCTTTTCTATCACTTTCGTTCACATAGCTGTAGCGGGCTCCCATAACAGCAGAATAACCCGTCCACAGTCTTTTGCTCTTCACTTCTGCCTTGTCTAGGTCATCGCTTAATCGAACTTGAATGTCCATATCTGAACGGTGTGTCATATAAGAGTCGAAAGGAATAGCGCGTATTTCGCTAATGGCGGTAGAAATCTCCCCAACCTTTGTACTTGAAATGAATAAACCGTAATTGCCACGAAGATCATCGCGCACGAGGCCCAGCCTAAAAAGGGTAGCGACAGGCTGTAAATATTCATCTATCTCAGGAAAATAAATTAAATAGTCACTGAGAAAGCAATAGCAATCGAATTCTCGGTCTAGATACGAATCAAAGCGGTCGTTTGATAGAACAATTTCATGCTCTATTCCAGCAGCTTCATACAAAGATCCCAGCATTAGAACGATTCCTTGCTCATTACAAAACTTGTTTTTAAGAATAGCTTTGATGTTTGAAAGTTCATCATTCGAATTATTCACCACGGAATAGTTGCTTTTTACATAGGCTTCAATATCAAAAATTTGATCTTTGAGTTCTTTGCCATCCAACTTTAATCCTTTAAGGATCTTTGAGAGCTGCTTTATTTCCTTCTTGTCGGCAGTATGTGTATTTCCCCAAATAACATCTGAAATTCTAGAATAGGTATTCATCATAAGGTCGTCGCGGGCGGTATTCTGACCTAAGCGGAAGATCAACTGCATTTTATTGGCATTGGTATTGGCAAACAACTCTTCCTTAATACCGGGAATGTGCGCCGCCTCAAAGTGAAGGAAGTTAAGATCTTCTCCTTCTACCTGCCATTCCTTAGGTTCAGGGAAGCCATTTGTACCCTTAGATAGGAATACAAGATGAGAGGGGGAGATGATTTCATAGACTAGTTTTTGTTTGGGCACAGAACCCTGCATATAGGCATAAGTGCCTTGGTAGGATGCGTTCTTCCGTATAATGTAGAAGTACTCTACAATACTGCCTTTCTCTAGACTCTCTACCGCAAAATATCTGAACTGTCTCGTGCCTTCATCGCCTTCTGTTTCGCGGATCGCCTTCTTATCCAATGTAGAGATTCCGGATTTTTTAATTACCCGGCACTCTTCTTTTAAAATTTTTGTGGTGCCACCAAATGGAATGTAGACTTTATTGTTTTCTTCAATGGCTTTATCGCTGTTGATGTAGCGAATCTCATGGCTCAAAAGATATTCATAAAAGCCATCGTCTTCAACTACAAACTCACGGGCTATGTGTTCGTACAAAATTACCTCCTCTTCATTGGCATAACGAGTGTCTATGCTATCAAAACCAAAGCCTTCTTTGAATTCATAATTCTCATAAAAATAGGTGTGTTGACCAAAACACAAACTGCTGATGAATAAGACTATTGTTGTGAATAAAACTTTCATGGTAGTATTAATTGAATAGATTGGCGATAGGTTTTATTGAGTTTTTTTACAAATTCATTGTGCGCATCAAACTGATTTGGTTGGATGTTTAAACCCACCAGCTCAACCGTTTGTTCCATAATTAAGGAGTTGTCTGCCGATCGCAAGAGCCTAGAATATTTCATATTCGGGCCTTCAAATTGTGTGTTCTCGGGAACATTGGTTAATCGGAAAGGCTTAAAATCTTTGAATTCTATTTTAAAGTATTTCTGATTTTTGAAATCATACTCAATGGGAAGTATTCGGTTTTCCAAAATTTTATCGCCGTTGTAAGGTGTTTCAAGATGGAGGTTTAGAAATACATCTGCATCGAGTTTAACAGCATAGTTGGGCAGCTCAAAGGTGTACTCAATCACCAAAGTGCTATCGTTGTCGGTCATTCCCTTTAAGGTGTAATCTAAGAGATTGAAGTTGTTCTCTCCTTTTAGAAGGATGGCACGAATGAATTTTTGTTTGAAATCAGCTCTTTCGTAGTATTCCTGAATTTCCATCTTGCCCAATCCACTGGCTGTAAAAACACCTCTTCCCTCTAATTTAAAGTCGTCTTTGTTCAATTGCACCACAATCTCATCGCTCACTCTATTCGCCTCGGCTGCTACTACGGGAACCATGGCCAACTCAAAGCTTTCGCAGTTTTTACTGATCATGACCTGTTTTCCTTGTATAAAAGGCGGACTATATCCAAAGGGAAGTTTGGAGTAAGTTGCATCTAAGAAATACTTCCGATCTGCTCCAAAGTAGGTAGCAATCATATGATTGTCTGTATGCGGAGTGGGCAGGGTTTCGTACGAATACGGAAGCTCGCGCGTACCCACCCAAGTAGGATAGAATGCGATATCCAATTGCTTGGCGAGGCTAATTAAAAGCGTGCTCATGGCCTTGCAGTCTCCATATCTTTTGTCGCAAGTGAAAGAGGGGTCTTGCGATTGAAAACCTCCATCCCCTTCACTCACTAAAATGTATTTTATATTGTCTTGAACCCAGCGGTAAATTGCTTTAACTCTATCCAATTCAGTGGCGTGCCTCTTTCCAATCGAATCTGCTACCGCTTTTATTTGGCTGGATGGCTTCAGGTCAACGGCTTTTTGAAAATCACAATACCAATTGTGGAGGTCTGCCATGTCTTCAAACACACGTACATATTCTTCTTCTGCTTGGTAGCCCTTTATGGTATACACAAAATGAGGAACGATGGATCGAAAACCAGGTGCGCCGTCTTCCAATCGGAGTGCTTTAATTTTGTCTAGGCGGATGGTGTAAATGGTCGATTTTTTTTCTTCTACAACCTCTATATCTGAAGTACTGAAGTCGGTATTGAAGAAGCGAAATTCTAAGTCAATTCCTTTTTCAACTTCGATGCGATACAGCATTTCTTGCACAGGGTAATAATCGCTCATGAATTCTAGCCCAACTCTGTGAGGGTCGTGCACTTCTAGAATGGTTTTTTTATAGGACTGGGCTCCTTTTACCAAGCCTGGAAAAAGGAAGGTGGCCTTGCGATCGTCGCTCGCAAAACTCGATCCGCTCAAATCGTCTGAGTAGACGGGAGAGTCGATTTTTTGCTTTTTAAATTTTTCACCATTTGGCAAATAGGAGTAGGCCTCTATATCTACCAATTTCCGTTCTATAGAAAACGGAATTACCTCCATACTGCGTATCGCTGTATTGTCTTTCAAGTAGACCTTGCTTTCTTCATTGGTAATGCGAATAAATGGCTTGGCATTTTTATCGTATTCAATGAGAATATCTGTAGTTGCATTTAAAACTACGGTAGATTCATCTGGAAACTCTTCAATGAGAAGCTGAACATTTACTTCTTTTTGGGCCCATGTATTCAGAGAGAGCAGTGCAGCCAGGACAAGCAATTTTATTTTCATTCTATGAAGGTCATATCACCGTAAACGCTTCCTTTCACTCCAGGGATTTTCTTTTTATTCACAGTAATGGGTTCAATATAGAACGGACCACTTAACTCATCAA
>CALCFH010000290.1 GCA_937900215.1 uncultured Cryomorphaceae bacterium | reverse complement strand
GGGGTTGCAGTTGCAGAAGACGATCAAGACCACATTTGGGTAACGCGCTCAGGCTATTCAGCAGGAGATAAGATTTTTGAATCTGTAGATGGAGGAAGCAGTTTTACTAATATTTCTGGCACACTACCCAATGTTCCTGCGAATTGTGTTCTAGCCCTTGACACAGTCAATAACGGAGTCTATGTTGGAACCGATATTGGTGTATTTTACAAAGACGATAGGCTTACCGACTGGGTTCCTTTTATGAAGGGTCTACCAAATGTAATTGTCAATGAATTAGAATATCAACCGCTTTCTGATAAAATAAGAGCAGGCACCTACGGACGTGGTTTATGGCAGAGCAAGCCTTACCAAGGCGATTTACTTCCTCCTGTAGCTAGCTTTAATGCCACTGCGGCGGTTTGTAGTCTATCTGACACCATTTTCCTTGCAAACACATCTATCAACTTCCCAAAACGTTTTAAATGGACTGTTACTCCTAACACTCTAAACTATGTAGGGGGAACTACAGACACCAGTGAAGTAGCTAAAATTTTAGTCACTCAAAATGGATGGTACAATGTGAAACTATCGGTAAGCAATAACAATGGATCTGACTCCATAATAGAATTGGCTGCTTTTCGAGTAGGTGCATTGGCTGCTCCGTTTTATGAGGATTTTGAGGGTGCTGACGAGCTCAAAGGTTGGACGGTTGTAAATCCCGATCTTAATCCAAACTTGGCATGGAGACAAGTAAGCAGAGTGGGTAAACAAGGCATTCCCACTAAAACAGCTATGATAGATTTGCATACGTATAGCAACAATGGTTCTCTGGGTGCGCGTGATCACTTGATTAGTCCGAGTATAGACCTGAGTACTATTCAGAATGCCAGACTGACTTTCGACTTTGCCTATGTAAGACGCTCTACTAGTTCTTTTGATACTCTTATTGTTTCTGTTTCGGATGATTGCGGTCTTTCATGGACAGAGCTGTCTCGTTGGAATGAAGGGGGTATACAAGCTCTTGCTACGGCAGCCAATAACAATCAAGCTTTCAATCCAAGCAGTGCGACGGATTGGTGCGGAAATCCTGGCTTTGCGCAATGCGCAGATGTAGATTTTTCAAGCTACGATGGCTCTACCAACCTACAGATTCGATTCACAAGTGTTTCACGTCTAGGTAATCGCCTGTATTTAGACAATATCAATTTAACTGGAGCTGCAGCCTCTGCGCCCCAAGTGAATTTTACCAGTCTAAACAATGTTTGTGCAAACTATAATCTATCGCCTTTAAATTTAAGTGGAGGCGTTATCGATTCTGTTTACTGGAGTTTTCCTGGTGGAAACCCCTCGAACTCATCTGCATTAAACCCTATTGTTTCTTATCCCAATTCGGGTAATTATTCCATAAAGCTCAAAGCATTCAATTCTATTGGCACCGACTCTCTGCAATTAAATTCATGGGTAACAGTAAATGGCAATGCCTTAGCTTCCATTCAACTTCAAGCAAATACCTTTTGTGTTGGATCGGATGTTACACTTTCTACCAATCTAATGAACGAAGGGTTAAATCCAGAATTCGAATGGTACTTAAATGGTGTTTCTCAAGCGATACAGGGCAATACAGCTACTTTTAGCGGTCTTCAGAATGGAGATCAAGTCTTTGCCACATTGAAGTCATCTGAGACATGTGCTTGGCCTTTACTAGCCTATTCTGATACAATCGTCATTCAACTAAATCAAGGTCCTACCGTTAGTGCCATACCCATTCCTGCTCTATGTGTAAGCGATGGACCGACAACACTGGTATTCGGTTCTCCTACAGGAGGTGTTTATGCCGGACCTGGAGTAAGCAATGGCGTTCTGTTTCCGTCTTCAGCTGGCTCTGGGGTGAAAATTATCAGCTACACCCTAACGGATACCAATGGCTGTAGCTCATCCATAACACGCAGCGTTCAAATCTCTTCTAAACCAATATTGGTTGTGAATAATGCCCGCGCATGTACTGCAGATGGTACGGTTAGCTTAAACTGGGTAAGCAACCCTCCTGGCGGTCAATATATTTTCAATGGAAACACCATCTCCAACCTAGATGTATCTCTATTAAGTCCTGGTATCTATAGTATGGATTACTTGCATACAAACACAAGTTGCGATAGTACTTTTAGTTTCGACTTCGAAGTATTCGACAATCCGGCCAAACCCAACTTAGTACTAAGCGGAGTAGATACCTTAAACTGCTTGCAGACAGCCGTAGAGTATCGCTGGTTCCTGAATGGCACTAGAATTACAGGAGCAAATGGTTCTCAATGGGTTGCTCTTTCTACTGGTCAGTACCAAGTAGAGGTAAGAGATAGTTCTGGGTGTGGAACTTTATCTGACTCTGTACTTGTGGAAGTAATCGGACTATCGGAAGAATTGGC
>CALCFH010000289.1 GCA_937900215.1 uncultured Cryomorphaceae bacterium | reverse complement strand
TGATTTAGGCACTCGGATTCGCAAGGCCAAAGACCAGAAAGAAGTGGTTTCCATTGCCTTTCTAGGCAATATTGTTGATGTTTGGGAATACCTAGACGAGCAGAATATTTATGTAGACTTGGGTTCAGATCAGACCTCCTTGCACAATCCTTGGGCTGGAGGGTACTATCCTGTTGGATTGAGTTTTGAAGAATCCAATCGGATGATGGCCAACGAACCGGATGCCTTTCATGAGGCAGTACAAACCAGCTTGCGCCGTCATGCAAAAGCCGTGAATAGGCATGCTGACAAAGGAACCTATTTCTTCGACTATGGCAATGCATTTCTTCTAGAAGCCTCTAGAGCAGGCGCAGCCATTCTAGCTAAAAATGGCATTGACTTTAAATACCCATCTTATGTACAAGACATCATGGGCCCCATGTGTTTTGATTATGGTTTCGGTCCCTTTCGCTGGGTCTGTGCCAACGGAAGTATGGAAGATTTGAGTAAGACCGATGCCATAGCCGCAGAAGTATTGGAAAAGACGGCCTTGAATGCGCCCATCGAAATTCAACAACAACTTGAAGACAATATAAGATGGATTAAAGCCGCTGAATCAAACAGGCTCGTAGTAGGTAGCAAGGCTAGAATATTGTATGCCGATTCAGAGGGCAGAATTGCCATTGCCAAGGCTTTCAACCAAGCCATTGCCAAAGGAGAGTTAGGACCCGTGATCTTGGGCAGAGACCATCACGACGTTTCTGGCACCGACTCACCGTATAGAGAAACCAGCAATATTTACGACGGCTCACGCTTTACTGCCGACATGGCCATTCACAATGTCATTGGAGATTCGTTTAGAGGTGCCACATGGGTATCTATCCACAACGGTGGTGGAGTTGGATGGGGGGAAGTAATGAACGGCGGATTTGGTATGTTGTTAGACGGATCAGAAAAGGCAGAATCTAGATTAGAAAACATGTTGTTCTTCGACGTAAACAATGGCATAGCACGAAGAAGTTGGGCCCGAAATCCGGCTGCAAACTTCGCAATTGAAAGAGAAATGAAAAGAAGCCCAAAGCTGCGTGTAACTTTGCCGCAAGAAGCAGACGAAGATTCCATCCGCTTAGCTCTGAATAAAATGAAAAAATGAAAAACAATTTAGTGTACATCTGGCTCGGTTTACTAAGCCTTGCCATTCTTGGAGTTTTCCTTAAAATGAATGAAAACAAGCTCGGAAATACAACAAAACCTAACGTAACTAATCCGTCTGAAAACATCATATCCGATGGCATTAGCTATAAAATAGCCTTTGTAAATACAGATAGTTTAGTTTCTAAATATGAGTATCACAAGGGTCTAAGAGAGAAACTGGAAATCAAATTTCGTTCTATGGAACGAGAGCTAGAAAGAAGAAGTAAAGTCTTTCAAGAGAATTATCAAGTTCTTGAGCAACAAGCAGCAAACCTGAGCGATGCAGAACTCCAGATGGCACAGGCTGAGTTAATGCAAAAACAGCAAGAATTGATAGCCTATAGAGATCAGCAAGCTGAGAGTCTTTCTAGTGAGGAGGCTGAACTTACAAAGCTTCTTCTGCAAGATCTAGATTCTGTATTGGTTAATATACAGGCTGAGCAAAATCTCGATTTCATCTTTAGTATGAATGCCGCCAGCTTTCTACTAAAAGCAAACAATGCCTACGATATTACTCCTTCAATTGTAAGTCGGTTGAATACCGCTCATGAAAAAAGAAAGGCCAAGCAATAAAGGTGTTTACTAAGTCGCTCTTATATCGTTTAGGACTACTGTCCCTTTTCATCTTCGTTCTAAGCTGTGAAGAGGAACAGGTAGACAATGTCTATGTGCGCTCAGACTATTTAGGTAGCTGGACTTGCAGAGAATTCAGTGGTCCGTTGGCGCCACAAATTTATACCGTACAAATTGTGGCAGGAAATGCCGCTGAAGACGTCATTATTGAAGGACTTGGCAATCAAGGCTCGTCTTTTACTGTGGTTGGAAATGTTGACTTTAACGGCATTTTCATTCAAAGTCAAACCCAAGACGGAGTGCTCATTTCTGGCCAACTAACATACAACCAATCCATTCCACCCTTAAATCTCAAATACACCTGGGATGATGGATCTGGAGAAACTGAGACATTTGGCGAATTGACAAGATAGAGAACCTATGAAATCCATTTATGAAATGATTTGCTTAAAAAAATGGATTTTCGGCCTGCTTGCCGTCTTCTCGCTATGGACGTTAACCCAATGTTCTAATCAGAAAAATCTAGAATATTTACTCTCAAAAGAGCCGCATTTTCAGGTGAGCTGTGGAAAGCTTTTATCTATCGACTCTCTCTCCTCCAAATTCATTTCGAATCGAAATATAGAAATCTGGCTTCCGCCAGACTACGATAAAAATCAGAAATATCCGGTTCTGTATATGCATGATGCCCAGATGCTTTTTGATGCTGGAAGCACATGGAATGGTCAAGAATGGGGAGTAGATGAAGTGCTTTGCGACTTATTTGATTCAAAGACGATTCAAGCGTGTATAGTGGTAGGCATTTGGAATGCAGGCGCAAACAGACATAGCGAGTACTTTCCTCAGAAAGTCTTTGAAAGTCTTTCAAAAGAACTACAAGACTCTTTGTACGCCTTACAAAGAAGTGAGAGCGATAAGCTATTTGGAGAAAGGGTATACAGCGACGGTTATTTGAAGTTTCTGACCAAAGAACTAAAACCCTTGATAGACAAGAATATAAATACGCTCAGAGGTCCAGAAAGCACCTTTATTGCTGGAAGTTCAATGGGTGGACTAATTTCGTTTTATGCAGCCATGGAATACCCTGATGTATTTGGTGGAGCGGCCTGTATATCGAGTCATTGGCCAGGAATTATGCCCTCAGAGAACAATCCTATTCCAGAGGCATTTGTACAGTACACTGCTCAAAACCTAGTCCCACCATTGACCAACAAATGGTATTTTGATTTTGGAACAAAAGGCTTAGACGCCTCTTATGAGCTCATCCAAACCAGAATAGACTCGGTTTTCATGGCCAAAGGATATGGCTTTACCAACTGGATGACCTATAAGGCGGAGGGTGCGGATCATTCGGAAAAATCTTGGAATGCCCGTTTAGAAATACCTCTCAGCTATTTAATGAATCGCTAAAAAGGCTGCTAGAAACGGTATTGAATTCCAGCATTCATTCCAATGTTATAGAGGGTTTCTCTAAGATAGATATCTTCCTGAATAAGGCTGTTTAACATATATCTACCCTGAAAGCGAACACTGTAACCCCAAGTATCAAAAGGGCGGAAGGTGCCGCCTAATTGAAAGCTCACCCATGTATAAAGATCTTGAGTTTGTGGCATAAAGTCTTCTGTTTCGGCATTCCCTCCACGCACAAAATCACCTTCATATCTCAACAACCTTGAGAACTCTAAGCCAGGAATTACTTCCAACCACCAGCCATTATCGAGGTCACTTTTGAAGGAAATACCCAAGGGAATATTCACATAATCCACCATTTCGTTTAAGGAATAGGCTAAAGCCGCTGTGTCGTTTATTCCCTGAAACAAAAGGGTTGGATACGAAAATTCTGCTTGTCCAAAATTTACACCTGTTACTATTTCAAATCTAGGAGTAAGAGAAATGTAAAGGTCCAATCCACCTCCCACCTTCCAAGAACCTTTAGTAGACTCATCTATTAGGGTTACCAGCTGGCCGGGGTTGAACGTATTGGTCAATAAGCGACTATTGTTGTAAAAAGGATTCACATGCGCTCCCAAGCCAATCACGCGCTTTCGCACATCGCTGTCTGTATAATAATCTGAATCTTTTTGTGCAAGAGCCTGGCCTACAAAGCACAGCGCCAAAATAATTGCTAATTTCTTCATGAATTGTTTTTTATCCAGTTACGGGCTAAATCCATAGCCTCGCCTAAACCTTCTATCCTCTTTCCTCCGGCGGTTGCAAAAAATTTCTGTCCGCCTCCACCACCTTGAATGGCTTTTGCCCAGTTGCGCAAGATAGCCCCAGCATCCCAAGATTTTTCACTCACCAGATCCTCGCTTATTAAAAGACTTAAATGCGGTTTACCTTCGTGTTTACCTGCAATAAAAGCCAAGGTATTTGGTCTGGATTTCCAACGAAACAAGATGTTTTTTACCGAGTTTGAATCTAAATCGATTTTTAGTACAAGGCTTTGAATTCCATCCCCTTTAAGCATTTCCTCCCAATCTTGGGCTAGCATTTCCACCCTAGCATTCTGAAGAGATTGCAATTCTCTATCGGCTTTTTGAAGTTGTTCTTTCAACTGCCCAATTGATTTAACTAGATCTTGAGGTGCATTTAGCAGATCGGAAATCTGGCTAAGTTTTTCTCTTTGATTGCACAGCCAGGCATAGGCTTTACTTCCGGTAAGCGCCTCAATTCTTCGCACACCGGCTGCAACGGCAGACTCAGAGGTAATTACAAAAAGCCCAATGTTTCCAGTGGCAGGCACATGCGTACCGCCACATAGCTCAATTGAATTTCCAAACTGAATGGCGCGTACCTGCTCTCCGTATTTTTCTCCAAACAGAGCCATCGCACCCATTTCCTTGGCTTGGGCTATAGGAATAGAACGGTGTTCTTGTAAATGCGTATTCAATCGAACCTCTTCATTCACAGCCGCTTCAATTTGTGCTAGCACCTCTTCCTCCACTTTGGCATAATGGGCAAAATCGAATCTCAAATATTCTGGAGAAACCAAAGAACCCTTTTGCTCAACGTGCTCACCTAAAAAGTGGCGCAAGGCATGATGCAATAAATGCGTAGCACTGTGATTTGCTGCGGAATCTTTTCTACGTACTGCATCGACTTCCAATCGGAATTCAGGAGAGGTAAGGTCAAGTAAATCTTTGGTAATATGAATGAGATTGCCCGTTTCACGCTTGGTATCCAATACCTCCGTCTTGCTTCCATCTTTAGAATAGATATAGCCGCGATCGCCAATCTGACCGCCTCCTTCGGGATAAAAAGGCGTTTTATCAAATACCCAATGATGTACTAACTGTTTCCCAGTTTTAACGGATCTATATTTTAATAACTTGGCAGAAGAAGTGATTGAATCGTAACCAATAAATTCAGACTCAACACCTGAAAGCACTTCCACCCAATCTCCTGCTTTTAATTCAGAAGCCGCCCTCGATCTGTTCTTTTGAATCTCCATCTCAGACTTAAATCCGTCTAAGTCAATACCTCCTCCACGTTCAGATAAAATAAGAGCAGTTAAGTCTACAGGAAATCCAAAGGTATCGTAGAGTTCAAAAACGGTTTTTCCATCTAGGAAAGGTTTTTCAGCACCTTCTATACTCTGCTCTATTCTTTGAATTCCTTGGGCGAGCGTTCTTAAGAAAGATTTTTCTTCTTGCTCAATTACATCGGTGATAATCTTTTGATTACGAAGCAATTCAGGATAAGCCTCTCCCATTTCCTGTACCATCACTTCAATCAAACGAAAAATAAAGGCGTCGGTTTGATTTAAGAAAGTATAGCCATATCGAATGGCTCTTCTCAAGATTCTTCGAATAACATAACCCGCTCCATTGTTGGATGGCAATTGACCATCTGCAATGCTGAAAGCAATTGCCCGGACATGGTCTGCTACCACCCGCATGGCAATGTCTGCTTTCTTATTGGCGCCGTAGGCAATGGCGGCTATCTCGCTGATCTTGTTTATATACGGAATAAAAACATCTGTATCATAACTCGATTTTTTATTTTGCAATAC
>CALCFH010000288.1 GCA_937900215.1 uncultured Cryomorphaceae bacterium | reverse complement strand
CTCCTGCTCACGGTTTCGCCCCCAAAAGTGATTACTAGGTCTGGAAGCATGTCTTTGCGTTCGCTTTCATTCAAAGTTTCCACCCATTGGTCTATGGCTCCAATGCTCCCATCTACCTTTAGATTAGAAAGGCTCTCAAATAGCAAAACCGATTTCGCATGACGCTGTTGAAAGGCCTCAATGGCGCTAGAAAGTGCATCTTGTTCTGCATCTGCCGGCATTTGACCGGCCAATAAGATAATCTTTGAAACCGATTTCCATTCGGCACCAAGCGTCTGCCATTGATGATCCAATAAATCCGTTGTAGGAGAAGAAAATAAATGCATTTCTGAATCTATATCCACACTTTCGCTGCGAGTATACAGAGGTTCGGCTAATGAGAAATTCCAATGAATGGGTCCTTTTAAAAGGCTTTGAGTGTGAATAGATTCACTCATCCGCCTAAAAATGGCTCTTTCGGCGCTCTTGTTTTCGAATGAATTGGGAATGTCTACCGAAGCCCGAATGTGATTGGCAAAAACTCCTTTTTGACGAATGCTTTGACCATCTTGTTGGTCTATTCTTTCTTCGGGTCGGTCTGCGCTGAGCACAATAAGCGGAACTCTTTGATAAAAAGCTTCCACAATCGCTGGATAATAGTTCACCACCGCACTGCCAGAAGTACAAATAATTCCAACTGCTTTTTTCTGCTGAATGGCAATGCCCAAGGCCACAAATCCTGCGCTTCTTTCATCTACAACTACCTGTATTTGAAGCTCTGGGAAAGAATGTGCTGCGAGTACCAAAGGCGCATTTCTAGAACCAGGACTAAACACAAGATGACGCACACCGACCTTATACAGAAGCTGTATAGCCATGTCTACCCCTCTTTTATCTGTGCTAATTCTCATTCCTTCTCCAAAAGTGGTCTAAAGTAGCACGCTTCTCCTCTGTTTCCTGCCATTCTCTGTTTAAATCAGACTTTGCCGTTAATCCGCCTCCTATGAAGAAATGCACCTCTGAATTCTGTCGCTTTAGACAGCGAAGATTGACATAATATCTAGAATGACCATCCTTTTTCCAACCAAAATAACCTGAATAATATTCGCGCTCATTCCACTCTATTTTTTCAATGGCTTTTAATGCCGATTTTAAAGGAAGACCTGCCACAGCAGGAGTGGGATGCATTTTCTGTAAAAGCGCATTCAAAGAGCCTTTATACTCGCCTTTGATATCCGTTTTTAAATGCTTGATGGGTCCTGACTCTAAATCGTATGCCTCAGATAGTTGGATGTCTTCCACGGCGCCTTCTTCCCAAACCTTTCGAATGTAATCGGTTACCATTTGTTGCTCTTCCCTCTCTTTTTCTGTCCATTTCCCTTTTGTTGGAAGCGTTCCAGCCAAGGCCATGGTCTTGAGCGTTCCATCGGGTAATTGCTCCAATAAGAGTTCTGGACTGGCACCCATCCACTCTCCGTTTTCAGGATGAACAAGCCAGTGAATGGTATGATTTGGATAGAATTGCAATAGATCTAGAACCACAGGCAAAAGGGATTTACTGGAGGCTCTTTCGCTGTGTTTTCTTGTAAGCACCAGCTTTTGAAGCTCTCCAGAATTTAACTCAGTCAAAGCCAAATCGAATGCTTTTCTGTAAAGAGGGTCAATCTCCTCAAAATGAACGGGTAGCGAAAAAGAAATATTCGATTGTCTTTTTAGAGGGAAGGAAAAAGATTCTCCCGAGAAGAAATAGGTTTTTTGACTTGAATGAAATGGAGCATAAGTGAAGTGGGATTCTTCCTCCCTTACCTCACGAAGATTCGAAAGCACTTGAACCGTCTCCGATCCGGCCTCGGCAAAAACTACAAAAGCTTGATTTTCTTGCTCTAAACGCTCAATACGCTTTCTCCAATCCTCCATCTCCCTATCGATCTCTTAACTGAGTTAATCGCTTTTCAAACTTTGTGTAATTCAATTCAGAAAGCTTGAAAATACCCATCCAACCCAAGGCCAAAGCCACTAGAATTAGAATAGGATTCTGTACATCCATCTTCACCAAAGCCCATCGTAAAATAGCGAGAAAGGGAAGATTTATAAGGTACATGGAATACGAATACAAACTCAAATTAGTAACGCCACGGGCAATGAACTTGTTTACAGATTTTAGTTGGAATAAAATGGCAATAAGGGCAAAAGACAAAAGACTTTTAAAATCGAAAACCCAAACAGCCCTCCAATACGGGTGGATTAAATCACCAGAATACTTCCATCCAATCCAACTGAATAAAAGCAAAACTATCCAAGCCCATGGCTTTTTAAAATACTCTGGCCAAAGCAGATGGATGGCACCTAGAACAACACCCCAAAGAATGGAAGAAATTCGAAAGACAACGGGAATTCTAGAGACCACTTCTGCATCTTCAACCAAATGAGCAGAGAAGTAATGGTATTTGTAAATCCAAGCTAGTATTAAAAATAAAAGGCTGTAGGCTAAGAAAGACGGGCGTTGTCCTTTGGGTAAATACCGCACCCAAAGCCACCAAATAAGAGGAAATATCAGGTAGAACCACTCTTCTACTGCTAAGCTCCATGATTCTTTGAAAAAGCTGCCATTGGGTTCGAATAGGTTCTGAAGAAAAGCCAAATTTCGCCAATCAATCTGCTCTCGCACGCCCATTAAGAAATAAGCCAAGATTTGAAGCGCAAGAAATAGATAATAGTTGGGTAAGGTTCTCCACCATCTTCTTTTATAGAATGAGCTGAGTTCTTTCCACTCTCCTTGTGGCAGGGTTTTGAAGACAATTCGCCCGATCAGAAATCCGCTTAAAACAAAAAAAAGCGTAACCCCATCGATGGGGAAATGAAACCGCAAACCAGGAAAAGCCATTCGCAAAATGCGCTGACTATGAGTCAATACTACCAAGACAATAGCCGTACTGCGAATGAGGTCTAATCCAATATTTCGATGGTGAAGTTGCAATTAGTCGTGGCGTTTAGGAACAATCATAGTGGTGAGCTTACAGTGTGAAATGCGATCGCCTTTTTCGTTGCGAATATCAATTTCCCAGACGTGCAGAGACCTTCCTTTATGGAGGAGGCTGGCTTTGGCGGTAACAATACCTTCGGTTATTCCCTTTAAATGGGTTGCTTGGATTTCAATGCCCAGCGCAGCTTGTTTCTCTCTGTTGATATGCAAAGCGGAACCTGCGCTAGCCACACTCTCTGCCAGTGCAGCAGAAGCGCCGCCATGAAGCAATCCGAGTGGCTGATGCACCTTAGGAGTAACAGGCATGGTGGCTTCCAACCAATCTTCGCCCATATCAGTGTATTTTATGTCTAAAGTATTCATGAGCGTTTCCCTTCCCCAGTTGTTGAGGCGCGCCAATATTTCTGCTTTTTCCATGCAGCAAATTAACAACCTAAGAACATTGAGTCTACCTAAGCTGTGAAATTGAGTTTTACATCCTTCTATCCCATTCGGTAACTTTATATTTGCGGCCTGTTAAAATCAACATTTATGATCGCCATAACCTTGCCCGACGGATCGGTGCGTGAATACGAAAACGGCAGTTCTGCATTCGACGTAGCCATGAGCATTAGTGCTGGATTGGCGCGAAATGTTTTGTCGGCTCAATTCAATGGGCAAACGGTTGAAATTAAAGATCCACTTCCTGGAGATGGTGCTTTGGTTCTTTACACCTGGGATCAAGCAGAAGGAAAAAAAGCCTTTTGGCATTCATCCGCCCACGTTTTGGCCCAAGCCATTCAAAAGATTTATCCATCTGCCCGGCTAACCATCGGACCGGCTATTGAAAATGGCTTTTATTATGATGTGGATTTTGGTGAAGTTTCACTCCAAGAAAAAGATTTTGCAGAAATAGAAACAAAGATGATGGAGATGGCTCGTCAGAAGGCTGTATTTAAGCTCAGAGCGATTTCTAAAGAGGATGCTTTGAAGTATTATTCAGGCAACCCATATAAAACCGAGCTTATTGAGAATCTAGAAGACGGTACCATTACTTTTTGCGATCACAGCGACTTTACCGATTTATGTAGAGGAGGACATCTACCCAATACGGAGTTCATAAAAGCAGTAAAGGTCATGAATGTGGCAGGAGCTTACTGGCGTGGAGATGAGAAGAACAAGCAGCTTACTAGGGTTTATGGCATTTCCTTCCCAAAAAAATCGTTACTAGACGAATATCTACACTTACTTGAGGAAGCTAAAAAGCGCGATCATAGAAAATTAGGGAAAGAACTAGACCTCTTTACTTTCAGTCAGAAGGTTGGACAGGGCTTACCACTTTGGTTGCCAAAGGGCGCGGCATTGAGAGATCGCCTTGAGCAATTTCTCAAGAAAGCACAGAAAAAGGCGGGCTATGTTCCTGTTATTACACCGCATATTGGCAGCAAAGAACTGTATGTCACTTCTGGGCATTATGCCAAATATGGCGCAGATTCCTTCCAACCCATTGCTACACCAGAGGCCGGCGAGGAATACTTACTCAAGCCAATGAATTGCCCTCACCATTGCGAGATCTATAAAAGTCGTCCGCATTCATACAAAGATTTACCCATTCGCTATGCAGAGTTTGGAACGGTTTATCGCTATGAGCAAAGCGGCGAATTGCATGGATTGACGCGCGTTCGTGGCTTTACTCAGGACGATGCGCATATATTCTGCACAGCAGACCAGGTTCGAGAAGAGTTTAATAAGGTGATAGACTTGGTTCTTTACATCTTTAAAACCTTAGACTTTAAAGAGTTTACCGCTCAGGTGAGTCTGCGCGATCCAGAAAAACCCGAGAAGTATATTGGTGGATTGGAAAACTGGGAAAAAGCGGAGTCTTCTATTTTAGAAGCCGTTAAGGAAAAAGGAATGCCCTATGTAGTGGAATACGGAGAAGCTGCCTTCTACGGACCCAAACTTGACTTCATGGTGCGCGATGCACTAGGAAGAAGCTGGCAATTGGGTACTATTCAGGTGGATTATAATTTGCCAGAGCGATTTGAATTGGAATACAAAGGAGCCGACAACGAAATGCATAGGCCGGTGATGATTCATCGTGCACCTTTTGGTTCTATGGAGCGTTTTGTAGCCGTTTTGTTAGAGCACTGTGCCGGTAATTTCCCTCTTTGGCTCACTCCAGAACAGATAATAATTCTGCCGATTTCCGAAAAGTATCTCGACTATTCAAAGGAACTTTTAAAGTTGCTTGATAATTACGATATTCGCGCCCTCCTTGACGAGAGGAATGAGAAAACGGGAAGGAAGATACGTGACGCTGAGATGCAGAAGATTCCCTACATGCTAATCGTGGGGGAAAAAGAAGAAGAAACCCAAACAGTTTCGGTTCGCAAGCATGGTGGTGAAGATCTAGGAAGCATGCCAATAGATCAATTCATTCAACTTGTAAACGAAGCTGTAAGTGCTGAGCTAATTGATAATTAACGAACTAACAAAACTCTGAAGAAAAATTACCAAGGACGGTTGCCTCAGATAAAAGAGGAAGACAAACACCGCATTAACAGAAACATTCGTGTACCCAAGGTACGCCTCGTAGGAGATAACATTGAACAGGTAGGAATTTATACCACAGTTGAGGCCATGAAAATGGCGGAAGACTTGGAGCTTGATTTAGTTGAAATCTCGCCAAGTGCAGACCCACCGGTGGCGAAAATCATTGATTATAGAAAGTTTCTTTACGATCAAAAGAAGAAACAAAAAGAATTAGCGGCCAAAGCGGTGAAGGTTGTGGTGAAGGAAATTCGCTTCGGACCAAACACAGATGAGCACGACTACGACTTTAAAAAGAAGCATGCTCTGAAGTTCCTTGAAGAAGGATTTAAGATCAAAGCTTTCGTTTTCTTCCGCGGACGTTCCATCGTTTTTAAAGATAAGGGTGAGATTCTTTTACTCCAATTAGCACAGGATGTAGAAGATGTAGGTAAAGTAGAAAGCCTTCCAAAGCTAGAAGGCAAGCGTATGATCATGATGCTTGCTCCAAAAGCCATTAAGAAGAAAAAATAAATATCAGTCCAAACGTCGATATAATTGTAGCAATGCCTAAAATGAAAACTAAATCCAGTGCCAAGAAGCGTTTCAAGCTTACCGGTACTGGTAAAATCAAGCGCAAACACGCTTTCAAGAGTCACATTCTGACGAAGAAATCGACCAAGCGCAAGCGCAATTTGACACACTCAACATTGGTAGATAAATCCGATGTGAAGAGCGTGAAGGATCAGTTAGTACTCTGATTCTATTATTGGTTCTAAATGTATAACCCTGATCGAGTGCCTTACAAGTTTGCTTAATTGCAGCGCCTCGCTCAAAAAAAAGAAAAGAAATGCCAAGAAGTGTAAATGCAGTAGCTTCTCGCGCCCGTCGCAAGAAGTTTATGAAACTAGCCAAGGGATCCTTTGGACGTCGTAAGAACGTTTGGTCCGTTGCAAAAAACTCGATAGAAAAAGGTTTAACTTATGCCTATCGCGATAGAAAGAACAAAAAGAGATCTTTCAGAGCTCTGTGGATTCAGCGTATCAACGCCGGTGCACGTGAGCACGGAATGTCTTACTCCGTTTTTATGGGTAACATTAAAAAAGGAGGAATTGAACTCAATCGCAAAGTATTAGCTGATCTCGCTATGAACCATCCCGATGCGTTCAAAAGCGTAGTTGATAAGATAAAATAAGTATAAACAAGACGTTTTGGACTAGAGAAAGCCACGCCGCAAGCGTGGCTTTCTTATTTTCGCACTTTAGTTAAGTAGATTAATCTTTCGCTCCCCCTCTTCTATGAATTGGAAACATCTCCTCCCTCTACTGCTCCCTTTTCTTGTCCTCTCCCCTTCGATCTCTTGGGCTCAAACCCCTTGTGAGACTTCTGAATTAAAGCAAATCACGGCTCCCTCCGGACTCCGTATGCGCAGCCCACCCAAAATATCGGGCAAAGTAGTCACAACGGTTCCTTTCGATAGCTTGGTGATGGCTTGCAAGGAAAAATATGGAGAGCTTAAGGTGGATGACCAAATGGGTCATTGGACTTTCGTTGTCTACAAAGAATTTGAAGGATTTATGTTCGATGGTTATTTGGAAGCGGTGACTGCCAAAGAAGCAGTGCTCAGTCCTACTCCTATTTCCTCTGATTCTCTAAAAGCAGTTATTGAAAAGGAAGAGCCCATCAGGCTAATTCAGTACCCTACGCAATTTAAAGTGCTTACTGAGGCCTACAATTATTGTGGCGATGCCAATAAAATCAATCCAGGCATTAACTGGTACGCCTTTTATATGCAAGAGGAACTTCAATCGGCCATGAATATTGAAAAGGTTAAGATTCAGGTGATTCTAAGCGAACAAAAATTGAGTGAGTCATTGGAATTTGATATTCAAACCAACAATCCAACCAAATCGGTATTCTTATTGGGTTCAGAAAATAGCCTAGATATCAATGCGGTGAAAGCGGCTTCGTTGAGAGGTCCTGACAATCCAATTTCTTTTTTTCCAGGTCAGAAAGAACGATTTGCTGTCAATGGATCATTGAAAAATGTTGAGATGAGTGCCCTTGGAAATGTAATTGCCTTGGGTGATTGTCCTGAAATAGAAGGCTATCAACTTATTGGTAGCAGTCAGATTGGAGGTGAAAGCAGAAGTCAAAACATAGCCCCCATGTTGGACTTAGTCGGCAGCTGTGGCTTGCCAAAAGCCATTTGGGTAGGAGATATCAATGGCGACGAGATTGTAGATATTCTTTGGGCAGCGCGCTCAATGGAATTATCTGTATTTACTTTGTTAATTAGCGACATCAATGGTTCATCTATTTGGAAAGTTTCAGATACGTGGACCTTATCCCCCTGTAAATAATATGACCAAGCAAGACTTAGAATTCAACCGCAACGAAGATCAGATCAAGCTTTTAATGGCTGAAATGCGAAGCCGGCTTCAGACCATATCTCTGGGTGGAGGCAAAAAACGCATTGAAAAACAACATGCTCAAGGAAAGCTGACTGCTCGTGAAAGAGTAGCTTTCCTATTGGATAAGGATCGCCCTCAGATTGAAATAGGCGCTTTTGCTGGCGAAGGCATGTATGCAGAGCACGGCGGTTGTCCTGCGGGTGGCGTAATTGTAGTCTTGGGTTATGTGCAATCTAAAATGGTTATTGTAGTTGCCAACGACGCCACAGTAAAGGCCGGCGCTTGGTTTCCGATTACGGGTAAAAAGAACTTAAGGGCTCAAGAGATTGCCCTTGAAAACCGATTGCCTATTATTTATTTAGTTGATTCTGCCGGTGTTTTCTTGCCCATGCAAGACGAAATCTTCCCAGACAAAGAGAACTTTGGTCGGATTTTCAGAAACAACGCCATCCTTTCAAGCAAAGGCATTACGCAGATTTCTGCCATTATGGGAAGTTGTGTAGCTGGAGGAGCCTATTTGCCTATTATGAGCGATGAGGCCATGATTGTAGATAAAACAGGAAGCATTTTCTTAGCCGGCTCCTATTTGGTGAAGGCCGCTATTGGAGAAGATATAGACAATGAAACCCTTGGAGGAGCAACAACACATTGCGAGATTTCAGGTGTAACAGATTATAAGGCGGCCAACGACCAAGATGCACTGGAAAAAATTCAGCGCATTGTAGATAAAATTGGTGCTTTCCCTAAAGCGGGCTTCGACAGGGCCGAAAGTGCGATGCCTGAAAAAGATGAAAAAGAGATTTATGGCATTATGCCAGAGGATCGATCTAAACCATTTAGAACCTTAGACATTATCGAACGCTTGGTAGACCATAGCGAATTCGATCAATACAAAGAGGGCTATGGAAAAACCATTCTCTGCGGTTATGCGCGTATAGATGGATGGGCTGTTGGAATTGTGGCCAACAATAGAGAGGTGATTAAAAATAAGAAAGGCGAAATGCAATTTGGTGGAGTTATTTATTCTGATTCTGCCGATAAAGCCGCCCGATTTATTGCCAATTGCAATCAGAAACGCATTCCATTGGTCTTTTTACAAGATGTTAGCGGATTTATGGTAGGAAGTAGATCTGAACAAGGAGGTATTATTAAGGATGGCGCTAAAATGGTAAATGCCATGAGCAATTCGGTGGTGCCTAAGTTTACGGTAATTATGGGTAACTCTTATGGCGCAGGCAATTATGCCATGTGTGGAAAGGCCTACGATCCTAGACTTATTGTAGCCTGGCCAACGGCTCAACTAGCAGTTATGGGTGGGGCTCAAGCGGCCAAAGTTCTTTTGCAAATTGAACAAGCTAGCCTCAAGGCGAAAGGTGAAATTATTACCCCTGAAGCAGAAAAAGAACTGCTCGACCGCATTACCAAGCGCTATGCAGAGCAAACATCTCCCTATTATGCGGCTTCTCGTCTTTGGGTGGATGCCATCATCGATCCTTTAGAGACTAGAAAATGGATCAGCATGGGAATTGAAATGGCGAACAATCAATACGATATTCCGGCCTATAATCCGGGTATCATTCAATCCTAGAAATCCATGTCAGACTATTTCGAATTAGGCTATTTCAGCAAGACAGTAGGTCTAAAAGGGCATTTGATTCTCATGACCGATGCTGATCATCCTGAGAATTTCTCAGACCAAACAGTGCTCTTTACCGAAGAGAATGGCAGCTATGTACCCTTATTTACGGAGTCCTTAGAGCTTACCCATAGAGGTTCTTTTAAGGTGAAGTTGGAAGAGGTAGACACAGAGGAAGCAGCGCGTAAATGGATAGGTACTTCCCTCTTCTTGCCCCTTAGTCTTTTGCCCAAATTAGAAGGAAACT
Organism: uncultured Cryomorphaceae bacterium; assembly: GCA_937900215.1. Classification (GTDB taxonomy): domain Bacteria; phylum Bacteroidota; class Bacteroidia; order Flavobacteriales; family Schleiferiaceae; genus RFXV01. The sequence goes on along the minus strand of CALCFH010000288.1, from coordinate 2,866 downwards.
CCTTTTATTACCATGAGATCATCGGGTTTAAAGCAATAGATCAGAATTCGGGTGAAATAGGACTGATTAAGAATGTTTTAGATAGAGATCCGCAGCCATTATATGAAATAGAAAAGGAAGGAAAACTACTGTATATTCCTATGGTAGATGCCTTCTTAATTAAGGTAGACCGCGAGAGCCAATCCCTTCATTTCAATCTGCCAGAAGGTTTGTTGGAGGTCTTCGACTAATGCCTTCAGAGCTTTTTCGATTTAAGCAATTTGATCTTTTGCATGGCGAAGGATATAAGATTGGCACCGATGCCGTCTTATTGGGTTCGTGGGCTGGGTCTGATCCCAATATTAAACGCATTCTAGACCTTGGCTCAGGTACGGGAGTCATTGGTTTCCTTTTAGCTCAGCGCTTCCCTAAGGCCCAAGTACATCTCCTAGAGCGCAATGAAGCTGCAGTTCAAGAATGCCACGCCAATATCGCTCGTTCTCCTTTTGCAGATCGCATTCAATGCATTCATGCCGATGTACTCGATTGGAAAAATACAGAACCCTATGATTTGGTGGTGAGCAATCCGCCCTACTTTGCCTCTGCCCTTCCCTCTTCCAATCCACAAAAAGTATCGGCCAAACACATTTCTTCTGAAGATCAAATCAAATGGTTTGAAAAGATGGAGGAATTGGTAAATCAAGAGGATGGAAAAATAGCGCTTGTACTTTCGAACAAACATTTAAAGGCTCAGAAAAATGCCTTGCCTGTTGTGTTTTCATCCTTCCAACTAAATCGGAAGCTGGCTGTATCGCATAGACCCCATTCAAATCCATCTCTGCTACTGTTGGAATATGGAAAGGAGGAGACTAAAAGTGAAGATCAATGGAGCATTCTCAGCTCCAATGGTTCTTTTTCAGATGAGTATAGTGCGCTGTGCAAAGACTTTTTATTGTCTGTTAAATAGTCACTTACTCGTTAATAAGTCGCATATTCTTATGGCGGTTATGGAAAACGGAATTGTATATTTAACCCTCGAATTGAGAATTTAATACGCCACCGGTTATGGAAGATGTTTTATGGTCTAATGCAGAAGGAACGCTGAATGTGAATGCAGATAAGATTCGTTTCATCAGCAAAAAGGAATCAGCCAGTATTTTAATTGAAAACGTCTCATGTATTTCTGTAACGCAGAAAGACAATAGTGCGTTCTTTTATGCGGGCTTTTCAGTTACTTTAGTCGGACTGGTATTGCTAACCCTTTCTATGCCTCCTTTCCTCGTTTATGGGGTGGTATTTCTAGGCTTAATCCTATTCTTCTCTTCCTATGTAACACGCAAAAGAAGCATTGAAATCAGCTCTTTGGGCTCTGGCATTATTGAGTGTCCTATGGGTAAAACCAGTATGGAGGATCTTCTTTCGGGAATGGATATTATAGAAGATGCCATACGCGCCAAGAAAAAAGAACTTCAACCGGACATTGAGATTGACCTTTCTGATTTCGTAGAGGATGAAGAGGAAGAAGGCAACGAAGCAGAAGCTTCAGAAGGAGCCGCAGAAGGGACTGTTTAAGTTTAGAAAAGCAGAAAGTCTAGCAGCCTCTGAGTACGAGTCGATCTGATTTAATGAGTAAAGTGCCATAGAGCCTACAGTGGAAAAAGTAGTGCTAACTAAGGTGTCTTATTTTACTATTAGAATAAACTTTTCATTGTTCGTTTTTATTGTATCTAGGCTAACCTTTGCTGTTCCTTCACTCCCCTCGGTTGGTTTCAGATTTCAAAATCTTCTAAAACCTAGCTCGTTTGGAAGCTGCCGTAGTTGGCGTTGCGCTGTAAAAGCACTTCGCCGAAGGCGCTGTAGTGGAAGTACTGGGAAGGGCGGCCGGATTTGGCTGGGAGAGATTTCTTGTGTTTGAGTAAAGTGGAGGCAGCACTCTTTCTCATTCTTTGAAGTTATACGTTATTTACTTTCAAACTGTGCGGGAAATGCGACCAGGTACCTCCTGTATAAACTGTATCGCATCTATCTTTTTGCCGTTCATTTTGCAATTGCCACTAAAACAAAATACCGTGTTCGTTTCTGCATACACCTGCCTACTTGGGTTTTTATCATCGTGGAAAGGACAGCATACCATTTTGTTGCGGTTGGGTTTTAGGTGGTAATGCTCTAAAACCTGGAGGATGCTTAAAGACTTGATGATTTCTGCTATTTCCATTGTAAAACTATTTTTTGCATCAAAATGAATATTCAATTTGATTTTAAATATATACTTAACTGCATAATTATAAAATCAAATTTCATTTAGTTGCATCAAAAAGCCAATTATATTAATTTTGATGTATAATTTGGAGAATATGATACAGACAGTTGAGTTAATAGCAAAGAATATCAGGCGTTTGAGAGATGTTAAGAACCTTTCTCAAAAAGAAGTCTGTGCGGATTCAGGTGTACCCCAAGGACAATACAGCCGTATAGAGAATGGCAAAGTTGAACCCTCTATTTCTACATTGGAAAAACTGGCTTCGGTTTTTGAGGTATCTATTGCAGAATTTTTTAAGTCAGACGACTTGGAAGAAGAATTGAACTTGCCTTTGATGCAAAAAATAAAAATGATTGATACCTTGGCAAAGGATGAACAGCAAGCTCTATTTAAAATGATTGATATGGCTCTTTCTAATAAAAGAATGAAGGATAATTTACAAACTTTAATTGCTCAATAATATGTACACATACAAAATACATTTACACAAAGAAACCGAAGGTGGTTTTACTGTTTCTGTTCCTGCATTGCCTGGCTGTATCACTTATGGCGAAGATGTGGACGAAGCTATATCAATGGCAAAAGAAGCTATTGAATTGTATATTGAAGAGTTGCAAGAAAGAGGCG
>CALCFH010000287.1 GCA_937900215.1 uncultured Cryomorphaceae bacterium | reverse complement strand
CCTCTGTTTGTCCTCCACCGAAGTGAATATTCTTTTCATCACTAGGAACAATACTTCCTTTTTCCTCAAAACCACCATCAATAATGATGTGATGATGTCCTGTTCCCGCTAGCATTTCTCCTGCAGGATGCACTGTCATTCCCTCTAGACCCATAACCACTTTAAAGGTTTGTGGAACAATTTGTCCATCGGATAAATTCACAAAAAACACTTCCGAACCCGCTGGGTATTCTAAAAACTCTGCCCCCGCATCTGTATTCGATCCATGATCATGTGTTGCATGATCATCTACAACTACTGAGTCTACCATTACTTCTTCTGAACTAGAAGACTCTACTTCTGGTCCTCCGCAAGAGGCAAGGAAAAGGGCCATAACGCCCACCATTGAAACATTCACTTTATTCATAATTGACTTATTTAAACTTGATTAATATCTGATTTTTCTCTACTGCTTCTCCTTGAATTACCATGATTTGAGAAATTACACCTGCAGTAGGAGACTTAATGATGTTCTCCATTTTCATGGCTTCTAAAACCAATAAGGCATCGCCTTGCTCTACCTCTTGCTCTACCTCCACTATGCAACGCACTACTAATCCGGGCATGGGTGCTTTTACTTCCGAAACCTTTTTGACAGTTAAAGAGGATAGACCCATTTTCTCAAGAAGCAACTGACGGTCACTTTTCAATTTCAATTCAACCAGCTTTGAATTGATTCTCAACCGTACTTTGGAAGTCGTCTCTTCAATGTCTATGAGACTAATCTCGTACGATCTATTCTTGTACAAAACATGCCATCGGTCTGTTCCAAGATTTTCAATTTGAGCATCCGAGGCTCCTTCAATGCTTACCCCTTTTTCTTTGGAGAATTCCACGCGAAGGGTGCTTCCCCCTAAAACCTGAGCTTCATACATTCAACAAATGTAATGGCAATGAGGGTTTTATTTAAGTCCGATCGTTTAAAAACCCAACTTTTATCTTTGATTTGCGTTAACTATTCGTTGACTTTTACTTAATGAGGAATATGAGCCATTCATCTCGCCGTCTTTTAGGACTTTTTTCTTGCTTTCTACTAACTTCTCTAACCGTTGTGGGACAAGATTGGGTAGACGGAATGCAAGATCCAACTGTTAATTTTTACACAGTTCAAGAACAATTCGAATCGTATTGGGAAGGAAAAGAAATTGAAAAAGGCAAAGGCTGGAAACAGTTCAAACGATGGGAACACTTCACTGAAGAAAGGGTGAGACCGGATGGTCTTAGACCTGATCCTGCCATATTAATGCAAGCAATACAACAGTCTCTTGCTCAGCAAAGCACAGCTACGCAGCTCGGCGATTGGAAACCCATAGGCCCTTTTGACGGCAATAGTATTGGCGGAATTGGTCGGCTAAATGTGGTCGCTTTCCATCCAACGAACAGTCAAATTCTCTTTGTTGGCGCACCTGCCGGAGGTTTGTGGAAATCGGTTGACAATGGTCTGAGTTGGAGCACCACCACTGACCAGCTTACCAATTTGGGTGTTTCTACTATTGCTATTGATCCTACCAATCCCGATCATATGTTCATTGGAACAGGAGATAGAGATGGAGGAGATACCTATTCTCATGGACTACTTGAAAGTTTTGATGGAGGACAAACTTGGAATACAACGGGACTAATTCATTCGGTTAGTTCATCTATTCGGATCACTGGATTGCATTTAAATCCAAATAACACTCAAGAATTAGTTGTTGCCACCCGTTCTGGCATGTTCCGATCTACAGATGGAGGAAATTCATGGAACAATGTAACGGGCGGAGGTTTTCAATCATTGCATCAGAAGTCGGGAGATCCGAGTGTTTTGGTTGCAACTACTTACAGCCCTGCACGCGTACATCGCTCTACAGACGGAGGCGCCACATGGACTCAATTAAATGCTACGGCATCGGGTCTACCAAGTGCTGGAAGGAGAATGGAAATTGGCACTACTCCTGCCGATCCAAATACCATGTACTGCCTTGTTGCTGGCACAAATAATGGGTTTTTAGGCCTTTACCGATCTCAAGATGCGGGTTTAACATGGACTCTTAGAAGCAGCTCTCCGAATTTATTGGGCTGGTCTTCGACTGGAAGTGATACGGGCGGTCAAGGCTGGTACGATCTAGCCATTGCCGTTTCTCCAGATGATAAGGATATCATTTATACCGGTGGGGTAAATATTTGGAGATCGAATAATGGTGGAACCAGTTGGAGTATTAACGCACATTGGACTGGATCAGGTGGGGCCGATTACGTTCATGCTGATATTCATGATCTTGAGTTCAGACCTGGAACCACTCAATTGTACGCTTGCTCTGATGGTGGTTTATCCATGACTTCCAATGGCTCTACATGGAATGAATACCAAAACGGCATGAACATAACACAGTATTACCGCATCGGTACTAGCCCAGCAGATACTGTTATAACGCTTGGTGGAGCCCAAGACAATGGAAGTCATAGGATAAATTCATCGGGCTGGGACCGCATTTTTGGAGGAGATGGAATGGATTGCGCCGTTGATCCAGTTAATCCAAGTACTTTATATGTTTCTCTCTATTATGGCGACTTTTTTAAATCAACCAATGGAGGTAACAGCTTCAATGGAAATTTCAATCTGAGTCCTGCCGGAAATGGTAACTGGGTAACTCCCTTTGCCATTGATCCCAACGATGGAAACACTCTCTATGCTGGCTTCGATGGACTTTGGAAATCGACCAACGGCGGGGTAATCTTTAACAATGTTTCTGGAAGTATTAATGGCTTGAACTTCGATCGAATTTTTGTTCCAAAAGTAAACAGCCAACACGTCTATGTTGGAATTGGTACGAGCATCTACAAATCGACCAATGGAGGTCAAAGCTTTACCAATATGAGTTTTGCCGTTCCTGGAAGTGGCACTATAACAGGGGTTGCAGTTG
>CALCFH010000286.1 GCA_937900215.1 uncultured Cryomorphaceae bacterium | reverse complement strand
CTTTACCCTTGAATCTCTATTGGCCTCTGCCTTTCCTATCTGCTCGTCTTTGCCCGCTAAGGCAATACTAATTTCTCTGTCTTTCTGAGTAATGGCAATCTTTACATCCCTATCTCTATGTGTCTCTGCAATTTGAGTGTCTTTTTCTCTATCTGCCAGAGCTTTTCCCGTTTCTCCAATCTTCTCTTGCTCTGCTACACTTACTTTGGCTTCGTTTATAGCCTTGGCAGCCGCTTCTTTACCCAATGCTTCTATATAGCCCGACTCATCGCGTATGTCCGTTACGTTTACGTTGATTAGTCTTAAGCCTATTTTCTTCAGTTCGCTGTCTACGTTTTTAGAAATGTTCTCCAAAAACTTATCTCGGTCTGAATTGATTTCCTCAATGGTCATGGTAGCAATTACCAATCTCAGCTGTCCGAACAAAATGTCTTTTGCCAGCTCCTGAATTTGCTCAGAGCTCAGTCCCAACAAACGTTCTGCGGCCGTATTCATATTGTCGCTCTCGGTTGAGATGGCAATAGTAAAGCGGCAAGGAACATCTACTCGTATGTTTTGCCTACTCAGGGCGTTTGTGAGGTTGGCTTCTATAGATAATGGCTTTAAATCTAAAAAGGCATAATCTTGAATCACAGGCCAGATGAAAGCTCCACCACCATGCACGCACTTGGCCGAGGTTCCACCTGTTTTACCATAAATAACTAAGATCTTATCTGAAGGGCAGCGCTTATAGCGCGAAACGAGTGCGGAGATGGTTACGAAGAGAACAATCGCCGCTACAATAACAATAATTACAGGTGACAACATATAGATCTATTAAATGGGTTCAACAACTAAAAGGGCATTACCTTCAATTCGCACTACTCTTACAATGGCATTAGAAGGAATGGCATCCCGCTCGCTTATAGCATCTAACTCATGCATAGCACCGCGAATACTAATGGATACTTTGCCCTTGCCGCTTTTCATTCCTGGGATCGGTAGATATACTTCGGCCGTTTTCTGAAGGGTTTCATTTAGCTTAAAACTATTGTCTTCCGCCAGTTTTTGGATCTCTCTTATTATAATGAAGAATACAAATAGAAACGCAAGTCCTACTGCGAGAGAAAGAAGGATTAATAAACCCTGACTTTCTATAGAAGAATAAAAGGATATTCCAGTCCAACTAAATCCCAAAAGAAAGTTAATCAGATTTCGCAGAGAGAAAAGTTGGAAGGGTGTATCGACCCCTTCAAGATTGCTGTCAAAATCGGCTTCCAACCCTTCGCTAGCATCTGAACCTAAAAAGGTCATGAGCGTTTGGACAATAAAAATTAAACTAGTTGGAATAGCTACAATCCAGAATGTTTTAAGCAAAATGCTGTAGCTCTCGAAAGCCTCAATCATTGTTTGAATTCAGATGAATTAATTAAATCACAATATAGCAAGAGAATAACAAATATGCCCCAACAATTCTATCAAAAAACGGACTCGATGAAAAATGTAAAATAACTTAGGCTTTCTTGCATAATCCCTCCTCTTTTAACAGAAAATTGCCCAGACAACCGAGAATCTTAGGTAGCTATTAACAGCGGAAATAGTTCAGAATCTGCATCTCGTCGTCTTACGCCCATGCACCCCAAAATTCAGTATTATTCTACCTCTCTCTGGGCTCTACCTCTGCAATATCATGCCGATTACTTTCTCTCAAAACACCGCATATATAATGAACTCTAAAAAATCGTGCGCTAAATTGCAGGGCAGAGATCTTTCACTCCATTCAAGCCAATTCCTCCTTTATTCCCAACTAATATGGATTTTTCTTCCACATCCTATCCCCCTCCTTGTGGTGGCTCTTGGGAAACTTAAATGAAATGGACTAAAAGTCTGAGTGCTTTCTCTCAAATGCTCCTCTATTTCTTTGGCTTAATGGCCGTAAAGGGTGAGGGCTTAGCTGGCCTTTCTGAAGCCTCTGTTGGCGCTGCTTTTAAAGTCTCTACATAGAGCTGCTCTATTTTCTCACGCGCCCATTGAGTTTTCTGAATGAAATTCAAACTCGACTTCATCGTTGGATTGCTCTTGAAACAATTCAAGTTTACCCTTTCGGCTAGTCCTTCCCAACCGTATTGAGCATAAAGTGCATCCATAATAGTGGTTAATCGCACTCCGTGCAGGGGATTGTTCTTTTGAACTTCAATAGGATTGGGATTGCGCTTCATACTTTCTCTTGATCTACTTTCTCTTTTTTCGATCGAACGGTCTTAAAAAATCAGACTAATTGCGATCTATAAGCTCTTTCAACTTCCTTAAACTTCTGCCTTTCAACTGAACACTTATGAGATCTGGACCCGCATAATACTGCAGACTAATCTGGTTACTATTCTTGATTTTACTTAAGATATCTGCCGAAAGTACATACTTAAAACGTGCCGTTCTTTGCTTTGTCTCCGAAATCTGAGTCACCACACTCACATTACTCGAGTCGGCTCGCATGATTTCTTCCGATGTGCTCGCCACATTGCGATCGAATTGCTTTTCAAAAGTAAGGAGTTCCATGGAATGACTTTCATTCTCCCTCACTATAATGAATACCTTCTTCTCTATATCGAATCCTTCGGAGTCTATTTTAAGTAAGTCGTAGACGGTAATCACAGTCTCTCCCCCTTCCTTGATTTCTTTAATGATATTTTGGTTTAGGGTGTAAAGGCCAAAATTATTGGTACTTCTTCCCAAATGACTCAAATTCAACTCAACTCTGCGCGCCGACACGGCAGCATCGTAGGTCTCTCGAATTCTAAACGAACGAGAGCCACAAGAGGAAAGGAGGATAACTATCACACCAAATACCCATAGAACGGAAGCCTTGCTATTCATATTTGTCCTTTGCTTTAAAATGGAATGAAAATCCTTGTACCCAACAAAGAGAAAGTCCATCCCGCTAGGATGGATTCTATCTTTCTTGTGGTTGCAAAAATTAAGCCGCTAAACTCCCTAGAAACAATCTTTACTTAAGTAGAATAATCCGATGGTATTCGCCTTCTACTTTTAAGAGATAGACTCCATCATTCAAATGACTTAGGTCTACCCATTGGTCACCCTCCACGGGTAATTTCCAGCTCTTTCCGGCTAGATCAAGAATATTTACTTCTGTTGCCGTATAGCCTTCTATGCGCACTTTGTTGGCGGTAGGATTGGGATACACCTGAATTCCAGAGGCAAAACTCTCTTTCTTTGCCCCTATTCCATTATAGAATTTTCTTTGTTTGCAGCTGAAATTACTATTGCCAATGCTTCCATTGTCATTCACTCTGGCGAAAACCGCAAATTCGTAATTCGCCGATGGCAATCCACTGCCTGTAAAATCAACACTGGCTGACGTATTGCTGCTTAAGGGCGTATACATCCAAGCAGCCCAAGCATTTACCTGGCGATAGGCCATTCGATAGCCAATGAGGCTTACCCCCGTATTTAGAGCAGGGGACGACCAAGAGCCTATAAAGCTTACCGCATTGGGTTTCGCAAGGCTAAAGTTCTGAGGTACATTGGAAGTATTTGTTGAACTTACCGTTACACTTGCGGAGTCTGAACAGCCGGCTTCGTCGGTTACTACCACCGTATACGTCTGCCCTTGCTGCCCATAGATAAAGCGGGTATTTTCTCCTGTGTTCCACAAAAAACTCTTGGCCCTAAACCCACCGTTGAAAACCGTCTTCAACAAAGCCGAATCGCCTTCACAAAAAGGCGAAACCAACTCTATTGCATTCACTGTCATTGGCTTGCAGTCGGATTTGAAGTTCGAAACGCAGCTGTATGTCCAGCTCGAGCCATCCCATCCTCCCAGTCGGAGATCTAGACTGGCGTTGTATTCCAATGCTTGGAAGTTCCTTTGAGAAAGACTAGCATTATTCCAACTTGAAAGCGTAGTCCAAGTGGTATCTGTGCTCCTTTTGCTCTGAAGAACAAAGGTGTTAGCCGTAGCTGTTGAAAACTGAACTGTATAGGTCCTAGGGTTACCTAGTTTGCTAATGCTATTGATCTCCATGTAGCTGCACAAGGAAGGAGTACTGAAGTTCAATTCCGCTCCATAGGCCGTATCGTTGGCAGTGTATGCATAGGCCCGATAGTAGTAGCTTGTATTCGGCAATAGAGGGCTTAAGGTTGAAGTAAAGCTTCCTAAACCTGCACCATCTATTGAAAAGGCGTTTTGCAAACTGGCTTGGGGCAAAGTACTCCAGCAAACTCCCCTAGAAAGAATGGCAGATCCCCCATCACTTATCACCTCTCCTCCAGCCTGTGCTGAATCTGCCAATAATATTTGTACCGGAAGAGTAGATACTGCTAGTGTATTGGGTGTATAGAAATAATTAAAGATGAAAGGCGACCAAGGCTCAAATCCCAATCCCTTATCTGCTCGATATTGATACTGATAAAAAGTACCTGTTGTGAGATTATTTAACCG
>CALCFH010000285.1 GCA_937900215.1 uncultured Cryomorphaceae bacterium | reverse complement strand
CCTTAATCAGCCCCGCTGGCACTCTACCCTTCGGATCGCCCAACCCTGCCGCTACATCCGTCAACCTTAGCCTCGGCATCGCATTCAAATTGTAGAGACGCAATTTCCCCATCTAAAACCATCAAGGCTGAAGCAATCAAAGGCAAATGGGCCGTTGGACTTTTTGTATTTCAGCCACCTAAAAAAGAGATTCTTGAAAAATGAAGAAGCTTGGATTGGTACTACTTGGATTGATGGCTTTGGGAGCTCTGAGCGCTTGGGGCTTGCGGGGTCTCCACTTCGGCCACAACATTGGCGAAGCTGTCGATAGCCTAAACACCGTGAAGGTCTATTACAACGGTCCGGTAAGTAATGTTAGTGGAAGAAATCGCAGCAAGGAGGGCTATAATTTGGGCTTAAAATATCAATGTGTTGAATTTGTAAAGCGCTATTATTATGAGCATCTGAAGCATAAAATGCCCAACACTTATGGACATGCCAAGGATTTTTACGATAAGCGCCTACGAGACGGAGAGTACAGCACGCAGCGTGCTTTGGTTCAATTCAGCAACGGAAGCCGGTGGAAACCGCAAGTAGATGACTTAGTGATTTTTGACGGATCGATATTCAACGCCTATGGTCATGTAGCCATTGTTTCAGAAGTTAGAGAAAGGGAAATAGAGATTATACAGCAGAACCCTGGACCCTTAGGCGCATCGAGAGCCGTGCTAAGCCTAGAAGAACACGAAGGCAAATGGAAGATCAAAGACAGCCTCCTTTTAGGTTGGTTGCGGAAGCGGTGAGGGAGGAGTTGAGGAGGTAAAGAGGTTCGTCAAGAGATGCCCTTTGGTAGCTTTACTTTCTATTGGTTATACATTTTAAATCTGTAAGTCCGCCCTATTGGGTTGTGCCAAACTTTACAACCGTGGCTTACTAGAGAGTGTGTGTGTGTTTACTGGGGATCTTTTTTTGCCAGACCTCAGAATTAATCTCTGACCTTTTGTGGTAGTGACTAATAAGAGGCCCAATAATTCAAAAAAGCATTCTATATTTTTTTCGCAAAAAACAGCCATAATCCAATAGATTCCTAGGGCGACGGCAATCCCTGATGTACCGTGGATTGAAAAAAAGCATTGAACTAGTGAAATTAAAAATTTCGCACAATTATCTGAAATAGCACTATGTTTGCATCGTCATATACGAATAATCGCTTGCGATAATTAATAAATTCGGATATGACAGACATTCAGATCTTCAACGCGCAAGCCAGAGCGGCCTACGAAAAACTTGACTACCATTTAGCTTTTCTCATTCTATGTGAGAAAGTGGGAGTTGATCATTGCATATCCTATGCGATGAAGGTGGGCGAAAAACCAAAGAAAACCAACTGGTTGACTGAAGAGTCTTCTTCAAAATACTTTTTTGGTGACTTTATTCTTCAAAATAATCGCTTTGAAACCTTACTTACATCAAAATCAGCAATGCTGGCTTTGTATCAATACTTCACCAAGTCTAAACTTCAAATCAGTGATTTCGAAGATAAACTTGCAGGTCAATTTCCTGAGCTTTATGTAAAAGCCATAAGAATAAATCAAGTCTTTCTTCTTCCTGAGCGAATGCAAAGACTGAATTCAGTTCAACTCAAAAAAAAATTCGCACTTCATCAAGAGATTTGGAGAGAGATTTCTAAAACAGAGAATTCTATTTGGCAAGAAATAGAAAAATGCTTGGGCGATGTCATTGAAAACTCCTTAAGCCAGATTTTAAGTTTATGCATAATTTATTTAGAAACAAGTCGATTTAAGCAAAGTAGCCTTGCACAAACCAACCACATTGCAAGCGTCTATAGCTTCTTTATTGAATTGGTGATGACACGTTGCAAAGGGAAAGACATAATTAGCATTGACAATTTTCAAGAACAGTTTTTTCATGAAGTACACAACTTTGAAAAAACAATAAATAACATTGCTGAAATTCCAGTAGCAAAACTTCTTGGATATATAGACTCTTGGATAGCATATAACGATCAAATAATCATTCCCTACAGCTTTGATCTCAATACTGAACTTATTGAGCAAGGTGAAGAAATCATTCTCGTCACAAACCCTGAAAAGTATTATAGTTGGCGAGTGGGTGGTGCGAGATACGATGTCAATAGATTAGCATACCAAAAAATGGGACAAGCCATATCAAGTAAGGTTAGTGGTAATCTGCCACCTAAAAGCATAGAAGGCACAAACATAAAAAAAACAATAGAAGATCATAAGTATGCGACTTTAAAACTCCTTAATGACTTAGGATATTCAACTTTTAAATTTCGAAATACTGAAACCAAAATTGAACAACTATTAACCCCGTTGATTTCTTATTCTTTAGGCAAGTATATTAAGTATGATATGCCTCTAAATGAATTATCACCAAATTCACAAAACTGGGTAGAAGCGTACTTGAGTCTTTTAAAACTGAATTCTTCAGGCCATGCGCAGATATTACCATTTTTCCTAAAACCGGAAAAAGACCAATCCATAATTAATACGGAAACTCTTTCCTGTGATCCTAAAGTTTCCACCTCAGATATTACTAATTATTTTGGTTATAAACAGAATCAAAAAGCAGATTTCAATAGGTTTAATAGGAGGTATGATGTCTATTTAAAACCCTTCTTGAATATAAATGGATTTCTTTTTTGTCCTCAAATGTTCTTATCAAGTAATACTTGGTTCTACTCATTCGCCCAAGTAGCCCTAAGTCAACCAGCAATACGACTAGAAACAAAAAAAATGGAGGATCATTTCGGTAAGCTATTTGAACAGAAAGGTTGGAAAGTTAAAATAACTACAGATGAAAACGCTGGTGAAATGGAGGGTGATATAGATTTATTTGTAGAGGACCAGAACTCATTACTATATATCCAATTGAAGCGCACAAAATTTCGACTTAATTTCAAAGAAGCTTATGATAATTTAATTTATGTCGATCACAAGGCTGCTAAACAATTAAATGAGGCGGAATCATTTCTTAATAAACCAAATCCTGTTTTTAATCCTAAAATGAAACCTGTCAAATGGATTGTTTCGACATCTTTTGAGAATATTGGTGATAAAATTGATGATTGCCTAAAAGTCAATTACTTTGAAGTTCTTGCGGTATTAAACAACCCCAAAATCAGAAACTTAAGTGCTCTTATAGAAGAAATAGAATCTGATATCTATATTAGAAATGCTTATGACGACCTAAGGTCATTTTCGATCGAGGACGTAAGTAGTTTAGAAATGTTTACTTCCAACGCCTATCGGATTTCAATCTATTCTAGGAATAAAGAAAAAACGGTAAAAACCGACGAATTATACGCAATGGCTAATTGTGAGATGAAAAAAGGAAATCCAAAAGAAGCCTTTGATCTCTATATAAAATGTGTTGAAGAAAACCCCAATGACGGTGAAAGTTTTAATGCAATTGCCTCTATATTTGCGAATTGCAGGAAATACGACCCAGCAATAGCAACATTTGAAAGGGCACTCAACCTCTTGCCAAATGACCCTTACATCTTAAGAGAATTCTCCAGCATACTTATTGAATCTGGTAGAGTATTTGACGGTTTAACTATTCTATTAAACTTGACAGAAAAATACCCTTTACTTGGTGATCTTAAAGACCAATTTCAAAAGAACTTACAAATCGGGATTAGTACTAATATACTCTCTCAAAAAGAAATAATCCATTTATATGATAGATCGGAGAGTATGATGTGAGCTTTGTATTTGAATCTATTCGCTCTATTGGTTCTAAACTTTATTTCGCTGTCTCATAATGTATTATCGAATTGGTCCTTTGTTCTAACTCTTATTAATGCACCCAACTCAACCCAAAGTGCACTATAAAGACATATAATCTGACTAAATTTTGGTTCGAAATAAAATAATTCACTTTTATATGCCAACATACTGGGCTGGTGTAAGGAAAAGAGCTTGAAGATTGGTGTGAACAGAAATGTTCTAGTCAGAAGTGGAGCCAGAAACCACTATAATAAACGGGGTGTAACCGAAAAACCTAAGAGTAGGAAAACAAATACTTGTCTTATGGCTAAATCAAATGGAGTGCAGAATGCACCAAGTAAAACAGGAAATCCTTCTGGGCCTGGAAGAGGAAACAATCCACCTAGCAAGCCTGGAGGTGGCTCTGGAACTTCCAAAGGAGGTGGCTCTCAAGGAGGGTCAAAAGGAAAATAATCCTTCCTAAATCCCGGTTGAATTTCTTTCAGCCGGGATTTTACTTTCTACATACGAATTGAATGAACCCACAATGTTCCAACAGCAATTATATTGAAGTACTCTCTTCAATTATTTAGTCAAGTTTCATCCAGAAAAACTCTCCTTACCGTTCACTCCAAAAAAATCAGTGCCACAATCGAATTTGCTTTCCCTCCCTTTCTATAGTTTTATTTAGCTAAAAACAGCCTTACCCACCCAAGCCAGCCCACTACCCCATCCGCATGAATGCAAAGTCTACTACTTCCCTCCTACCCCAAAATGAAAGAAGCCCGCTTGCTGCGGGCTTCAGTAAAAAACTTCAATATGTAATGGCATCGCTTAGATCCCTTGGGTGTTCATGTCGGACGAATCGTTGTTCTCTGCGGTATTCTCCTTCGGTGCCGATTTGCGTCCACTGCCGAATTGGGGAGTATTGCGGTGCGAGGCATAGGCCACAAATAAATTGGGCTTGCTGATAGAATAACTGCGCATCAACGGATCCAGTTGCTCACCTAAGAAAAGCACTATCTCTTTCAAGAGCTTATTCGCTTCATTTCGCGCCAAACTCGCATCCAGCTTTCTTGCATTCGGTCTGCGGCTGATCTCATTGAAGTGATCTCGTGCGGTCAACATATCGGCATAGATCTGCGCGCCATCTGCAAAGCCTTCTATTTCTTTTTTATGCTCTTCCATTAAGCTAATTAAGTGCTTCGCTTTGGTTAGCCTCACCTCCAGTTTGCCAAACAATAAATTCGATTTGGTTACTTTCGATTGAAACGCCAAGTCGCTCTTGCCTTGGGTAGATGCAATGGATTTCAACAATCCCGACAGTTGTAAAAACTGCTCTACCACAACAACCAGTGCTTTATCGCGCTCTTTTGAATAGGGCTTTTTAAGCAATAAAATATGCTGGTTCAGTTTGTGCAGCTCTTCTTGTTTCTGCTTTACCCAGCTCACCGCAGCTACCATTTGACTGTTGGCAGCGTATTGCGACTCCTCTTGTTCAAGGAAGTCGTTTAAATCACGTAGCATTCGCATGCTATTACTCATTTTTTTATCCATGTTCTTAATTTTTATGGATTAAACAATTGTTCTAAAACATCAATTAGCGCTATTGACAGGACAAACTTCAGAACTCTTGCCGAACGGCTTGTCTCGAAAATCGAGACAGATTACCGCTTTTGTCTCGATTATCGAGACAGTTGCAGCAGCTACAAGGCTTTGCGGAGGGCTAGTTTTTTGAAATTATTTGCTAAGGCTGCTTTGTTGTGCGTTTCAGACCCTGCTTATTGGGTGTGAACGTGGCTGCTTTTTTCGACAAGTTGTATATATAGAGTTTGGTTTTGAGATTTGATACGTTGAACTAAAACGGAAGCGGGCTCTGCTGAGGAGCAACCTGCCAGGGATAGGTTCATCCGACCGAAGTGTTGACAAGAGCTCTGCAAGATGCAGGGCTTTTGTTTTACCAACACTTTGGGAGATAAATGCCTTAAGAAAACCTTTTCACATTGCATATTCCAATGGTGTTTGGTTTTTGAG
>CALCFH010000284.1 GCA_937900215.1 uncultured Cryomorphaceae bacterium | reverse complement strand
TCAGCATAGGTTGCATAGTTAAGTGTAAGCCAGTCATTGATTCCAGCCGTTTCAAAGTCGTTGCAGTACCCAATGCTATCAACATTATTTATAATGTCGAGGATAACAATGTTTTTGCACAGTGAATCATCCGGGGTAAAATCATCTTGAGCTCTTCCACTTGGGTTTTCAGTATAAGCGCATACATTATGTCCACCGCTTAAAGCGTTTAACCAAGGGGCTTGTATAGTATCCCACCTAGATCTACCTCTTGCCAATGGAGGGGTGAAGACCACTTTTTGTGAACCTAAGAATATATTGTCAACCCACATTGTCACATTACATGAATCCAAAGGTCTAGCGCCTGTGTTTTCAATGCGCACCATTAATTGGTTAGTACCTGGGAAAGGTAAGTTAGCAACGGCGCGAATATCAGAAGGAGATGCACTGTATTGGGGCGGAACGTACAATTCCACATCGTCAATTTCCCAGCCAATATCCGTTCCATTGGCATTGGAGCCCATAAAGAATCGGAGGGAAAGAGGGGAAGTATTATTGTTCATGAAGCCCAACGGATAGGAAGAAAGAATCCAGCCATTTGAACTTCCTGCAAAGCCAGGCATGTCGGCAAGAGCAGGAACCTGAGTGGCTCCATAAACTGGATTCCCATACCAGTTCGGATAGGCTGGAAGTGGAGCAGCATCTCCTAAGGGAGTCCAGTTACCATTCGTGAAATATTCAACTCGGCCACCATCACCCGCTCCAAAATTAAACTTCTGCCAAAAGCGTATTTCAGCTCCCATAATCGTGTCAAATCCGATGAATCTTGGCAATCTCAAAGCTTCCACACTATTTGTTCTGTATGAACCTGTATTGCTAGGATTGGTCTTGTAGCTGCGGGTTCCAGATCGCGCACCGGCGCCCACTTTCTTATCCCACAATCTGTATGATTTTCCGCCTCCAGGATTTCCCATCACCACAAAACCATCTTCGTCATCATCACAGGCTTCAAAGTCGTTGAAATAGGGAATTTGAACATCGTCAAATCCTGTAGTCTCTTGACAGAATGAATTATTGAAAGTATTCGCATCACTGGATAAATTCGTTGTTACACAAATTTCATTTGAGCCAATAACATAGGCAGGAGGAGTAGGTATTGTGAAAGTAGTCAAAGCTCCTGCCGCCAAGGAACCAGTCCAAGTTAGAGTCTGTGTAGTAGGCGCTCCTCCGCAAAGTGGACTAAGGGTAACGGTTAAAGGAATACTTGTAACGGTAGCACTTCCATAATTCTGAATTACAATCTGAGGACCGACAGTAACTGCGGGGCTAACTCCTGTACCAGGGGTATTGATTCCAATAATCCCCACATCATTTGCAATCTGATTGTAGATCTGAATTTTATCAATGGCAATATCGGCCTGATTTCCACCAGTACCGAGCTGAGCAACTACACGAATTTGAACAGTTTGACCTACAAAAGCAGATAAATTAATATGCTTTAATTCCCAACGGGAGAACTCATCTGTTTGAGGCGAGGAAACAATCGCTCCACCTACTGCTTGGAAGTTATTGGAGTTATCTGGTTTTACTTGAACAACAAGAGCTTGAGCTTGAGCACCATAGAAATGGTAGAAATAATCAAGGTATGGATTTGTTAAAGTAGATAGGTTAATGCACTCACTTAGCAAAACGGCACTTGCAGGTGAGGAAGCTCCATTGTCTGATTCTGTATATAAATAATTGTTACTCTGGTAACCACCGAAAGGTCCAGTATTATTCGTGGGAGTTAATCCACGATAGACATACCAGCTAAAATTGCCAGCCACGTTATTGGGTGGAAGAATTTCCCAATCCGTTGTACCAATATTTCCGGGATTTGCTGGAGTGCCCGCACCTGCAGAGGCGGTAGGTCCATCGAAATCGAGAATATAAGGAAATCCACTAATGGGAGGATCATGTTGAATGGTACGCGGGCCTAATTGGTTGTTGTTTGGGTTAACGTCGCCCGGAACTTCTAAGAACACTCTTATCGTATGCGTTTGAAAAGCGCTTAGATTCGCTTTTGGTCCGAAAACAAAAGTTGTATCATCTCCACTACTAAGGCTGCCATAAATGGTATCACGAACGATTGTTCCGTTGAGCTCAAAGGCTACCGGTATAACAGATATAGGTAAACAACCTAAGTTCTTTACATTGATTGTTACATCTTCTGTGGCGCTATAAGAACAGAAACCATTTTGAGGGGTGTCAAAAGTAACCATCTCCATTTCAACAGGATCTGGCTCAAATATGCGGATGTCATCAATGGCCATATCACCGTTGCCTCCTATTCTGAAACCAACAAAACGAACACGAATGATTCTTCCAATAAAAGGAGTTAAGTCTACAAAACCTTTAGACCAAGGATCGGATTGAGATGAATGAGTTTGTCCTGGAATGCTTGAATAGCCCGTATGCCATGCAGCTGCATTCTCACCTGTATCTATATCAATTCTAAGATTTCCCATGGAAGTTCCAAACTTGTGGTACCAGAATTCCATAGATGCGCATGAATTTACGCCATTTAAATCAATGCAGGGTGTAATTAGCTGACTATTAGGTGGATTTCCGTTTGGTGTAGTCTCTAAATAGATGAATTTTCCAGATCCTGAGGTGTGATCTCCACTTGGACCAGTATTGTTGGCGGCTGGTGCTCCTTGTCGAATACTCCAGCCAAAACCAGATGAGGTGGTTGAAGGCGAAACATCCCAATTGTTTACAGGAAAAGTTGGGAATGTCCCTCTGTGGGTTGTTCCTGTTGCGCCAGTTCCTGTACCTGCAAGCCAAGTTGGGCCTTCAAAATTCTCTGTAAAGGGGAATGTATTGATAATGGTTGGTGAGTTTCCGCAGGCCGCGGTGCCACACTTACTAGGTAAACTGGGTATTTCCCAGAAACGATAGCTAGTACCGGCCGCTTGTGGCATTCTTCGAACCGTACCTATACATGAATTATCACGCACTAAAACATACCAATCGATAGTGTCACCAATGGCCAATACTCCAACTGGAAATTGATATTCTCGTCTAGAGGCAGGAGTGGTGGTATTCATTACAACAGTATCTGCCGCTCCACCATTGATAGAATATACAAGAAGCGATGATTGGATACCCGATGGATCAGTTGCGTCTAATCCAATCCTAGGGGTTAAATTCAATATAGGACCAATGGGCTGATTATCGTAACAGGGTATCGGCGTTGGATTTAAGTTGAAACTTACCGTAGGAGGAATCGGTTCACAGGGTGCAGCAACTACTTCTACATCATCAATATACCAGCCGTGGAATTGATTCCAACTCGCGGGAGGCAGCGTATTACCCGCATTGCTCTTGTAAACAAATCGAAGCTTAACTTGAGGAAAGCCATTTGCTCCTCCGGCTATAGATGAGATGTTAAATTCCTCTTTAACCCATTGCGCAGCCGTAGCGGTGGCCGGGGCGGCATTGGTACCCCAAATGCTTGCATCGTTACCATAGGAGGTAACGTTAAAGTAGGTTAGGGTTGAAAAGTTAACCGATGGGCCGAGGTATTGGCCTCCAACAAGTTTAGTCCAGCTAGTACCATTGTTTATTGAAACATACACTTCTGCACGCATACTTCCAAACATAAGTGCCTTATGGAAAAAACTTGCTAGGACAAAAGAGTTACCTACAGTAGAAAATGCATTGGTTTCAAACACAACAGTGTCAAACGCCAATGGCGTTTCAGTGTGATACGAATTCGGTGCAGATACAGAGGTAACGCTGGTATCATTCCAACACCAAGCGCCTGGCGCTACAGGTGTAACCACTGGGAAACCAGTACCACCACCTCTACTTGTACAGGCTCCACCGATGGATGCTCCATCGAATTTTTCGCTGTAAACAACTGTTTGGGCAATGGATAAATTGATTAGGCCAAAAAGGCCAGCCAAAAGGAATAGTTTTTTCTTCATAAAAGCTTCAGTGTTCTGAAGTGAAAAATGACACAATCCAACAAATATAAGAGATTTGAATCGTTGAGGGATAAACATATCTACTTACTTATTGAGTAGCCATTGAGGTTTATTTTACGCGTGTGCTCAGAAGCTTCTGTTTGTTTAAGTAGCCTTCAAGCAAATCTTCTTTTGCAATAGAACCTACACCATGCGGGGTTCCAGTAAAGATTACATCTCCTATTTTTAAAGTGAAATACTTCGAAACTTCGGAAATAATTCTGTCAATTGAAAAGAGCATTTGAGATCGATTGCCTTCTTGCACTTTCTCTTGATTTTTAAGTAGATAGAAGTCCCAGTCTGCATTGTTCACCAATTCGGCCTTAGGAATAAAATCTCCAATTACAGCGCTTCCATCAAAGGCTTTTGCTTTTTCCCATGGAAGACCTTTTGATTTTAATTCTTCTTGAACATCTCTAGCAGTAAAGTCTAAGCCTAAGCCTATTTGATCATAGTATTTGTGGGCAAATCGCTCTTCAATATGTTTACCAAGACGATTGATTTTAACGGTCAGTTCTAATTCATATTGAACATTTGAACTAAAATCTGGAATGAAAAAGGGACTGCTACCGACTAAGACAGCGCTATCTGGTTTAATAAAGACGACG
>CALCFH010000283.1 GCA_937900215.1 uncultured Cryomorphaceae bacterium | reverse complement strand
TACTGAGCGATTATACGAAACGTACGCATTTCTCAAAAGATGTGTACAAAACGTAAGCATCAGAGTCTAGCAGATTTTCGAGCTTTGTCTCGTCTAAAGGATCCAAAGACAATGAATTAATAATAATCAAATTTTTGTAATTATGGAAAAATCCACATCTATCGAAATGCGCATGCGTAGAGAACTTTTTGAATTTCTCACGCAAGAGCAAGCGGTCTTCGCAGACAATCTCGAGGCCAATGAAGTTTTAGAAACGCTAAAGCAGAAACAAGCTGTACTGGAGGAAGTGCACCAAAGCATTGCCCAATTGAGCAAGCCCTATTCTGCTTTAAAGAAAAAGGCCTTGGTGGCCATTTCTGAGAAGTTATTGCAACTCTCCGGACTGTTGAAGTCTTTGGCCTTGCAAAAGAACAATCCCAATTTGGCGCACCAAGCCCATATTACCCGTAGCGATTTGTCTAATTCGCGCTTAGAAGTAAGAATAGTGCGTGCTCAGGTGCTCATTCGCCTTATGACGGAAAATCAAACCGATTTTGAGGCTATGTCAAACGGAGCAGAAATCTATCAAAACATGTTAGAGGCCTACCAGGCTTTTTCAGATGAGAACCATTTGCCCATGGGCCGTCGTTTAGATGCGGCTGCCTTACGTCAAAAGGCCATTCTCTTGCGCAAAGAGATTAAATTGCTTTTAACTGTGCGCTTAGATGCGGTTCTTAGAATCTACTCGCTCTCACAGCCTGCTTTTTATGCGGCCTACTTGGTGCATCGCCGCACCAACAAAGTCAGAAGCAGTTCAACCAAAAGCTCCGATGAGGCGAATACTGCCAATCCTGCGCCCGATCTGGGAAATCCTTCACCTGACGCGGCTGCAATGCCTTAATCGGCTCTGTATGAATGGATCCTTTGCCGTCTCCGATTGCTTTCGGAGGCGGTTTTTTTTGCTTTCAACTATGGGGCCTATCCCTAATTTCACTTCAAGCCTTGTCTTTTTCTCTCTTCCTCCTTCAGCTTTTCTCCATTAGGGTTGAAATGCAATAAGCATAGTTCGTCCACGAACTTCAATCCTTCCCTCGACGATGGTGTTTGCATTAAAATCATCGCCTACCACCGCTAAGGTCCATTTGCCTGGAAGCAGATACTCTACTGCTTCGGGCCTAGCGTTGTAAACAACATAGATGTTCTTCCAGGTGTCTCCATTGGCATTATGGCTGATTTGATACGAAAGAAGTCCGTTTTCAACCGTTTTGAACGCTAAATTCTTCCGAACCTCGTCCGCTGTCTTCATTCTAAAAGCAGGATGCGCTTTCCGCAGTTGAATTAAGTTTTTGTAATACGCAACCGTTTGTAGATGTTTCTCCTTCCAACTCCAATCTATCTGGTTAATGCTATCTGGAGATTTGTAGCTGTTTTCTACGCCTTGCTTGGTTCGCAGCATTTCAGCCCCTGCGTGAATGAATGAAATACCTTGAGAGGTCAAAACAACGGCATTGGCCAATTTATCCATGGCAATCCATTCTTCTTCCCTTGCGTCTGGCCTCGATATTTTAAGCTTATCGTACAGTGTATGGTTATCATGACAACTCACATACGCCAAGGATTGCCAAGGTTCACTTGCCCAAGCTTTTGCAGTGGCATTTTCTATTTGTGGATGTTCAATGCAGCCTACTATGCCCATTTTCACCGATTCTTCCGTCTTTTCTGCTCCACTTACAAATCCAAGCCCTCTTTCTTCAAATACCGATCCTTTCAGTCCGTCTCGTAGTTCATCTGAAAAAGCAGAGACATCAGGCATTTGAGCCACATTCACCTTAAATGCTCTTTTTTCGAAGGGATAGGGAGAATCACTGGCTGCCCAGCCCTCACCGTAAATGATGATATTCGGATTGATGTCTTTAAGTGCTTTTGAAATCTGGTTCATGGTCTCAATATCTAGAATGGCCATCAAATCGAACCGGAATCCGTCTACATGATATTCTCTGGCCCAATACGATACCGATTCAACAATAAACTTCTGCGCCATTTTCCTTTCCGATGCGAATTCGTTTCCGCAAGCCGATGCGTTGGAAGGGCTGCCATCCTCCCAATGACGATAGTAATAAGCCGGAACTTCCAAATTGAAATTAGAGTGTTCATATAAGGCGGTATGATTATAAACCACATCCAAAACAACCCCAATAGAATCGTTGTGGAATGCCTGTATCATTTGCTTAAACTCTTTTATTCTAACTTCAGCTTTGCTGGGGTCGGTAGAATAAGAGCCTTCTAGGGCATTGTAGTTCAAGGGGTCATATCCCCAATTGTATTGTGCAGTATTCAATTGCGACTCATCAACCGAATTAAAGTCATAGGTGGGCAACAAATGCACATGCGTAATCCCCAATTCTTTTATATGGTCTAATCCAGTGGCCACACCGCCAGGACCTTTGGTTCCTTTTTCTGCCAAACCAAGAAAGCCACCCTTCTTTTGGATGCCCGAAAGGGGATCTATGCTAAAATCTCTCACATGCGCTTCGTAAAGAACGGCTTCATTTGGGCTGCCTACTTCCGGACCCTTGTCTTGGTCCCAGCCTTCTGGATCTGTGCTTTTCAGATCAATTACCATTGCCCTTTCTCCATTCAAGCCTACGGCTTGGGCGTAGATGCCTGGGGTTTCACGGAGCAATTGGTCTTTTGTTTTTACCTGATAGGTATAATAGGTACCCTTAAAATCGCCCTCAAGGCTGAGTTCCCACAGACCGTCTTTTTTGCGAAGCAAGGAGTGCGTTGCCATGGGTTTCCCTCCATGCCCTTCTTTGTACAGATGCAATTGAACACTTTCGGCTATGGGAGACCAGATTCTAAATACGCTGGCTTTGGTACTGTATTCCAACCAAAGTGCATCCGATGTAGCCGGATAGTCGTCTAAACTTTTATAATTCATCTGGGTATTTTGACATGAACCGAACACTATGCTCAGAAGCAATAGAATGAGTAGAGTTTTGATTTTCATAAGACTGGATGGAGTGTTATACCGTCTCGCTCTGTTTTTGTGAAGAGGGTTTTTCAAATTTGAATATAGCACGCCTATGCAAGTTTTACCCAATGGGACCGTATACTTAGAAAGTGTACGAACTTATGATAATGTTACGGATGGTGAAATGCATAAATCAATAGATTTTGGAGAAAGTTGGATGGAAGTCTCTTTGCCGCCTGAATTGGATTATTCGCAGATTAAAGCCATCGACTTTTTAAGGAGTCGCATGGGCTATG
>CALCFH010000282.1 GCA_937900215.1 uncultured Cryomorphaceae bacterium | reverse complement strand
GGCAAGTATAATTACTGTTATTGCACTAAGAGTTCGCACTTCTCCTTTGTATTAGATGAAGCCCTTCGGAACGATATTCACTTAGAAACCTCCTCTGCGT
This sequence comes from uncultured Cryomorphaceae bacterium, assembly GCA_937900215.1. GTDB lineage: Bacteria > Bacteroidota > Bacteroidia > Flavobacteriales > Schleiferiaceae > RFXV01. The sequence continues at coordinate 8,726 of CALCFH010000282.1, read as the reverse complement.
TCGACCTCAATATAATTGAGACTCTTATAGAAGAGGGAAAGGTTGGCAAAAAGCAATTCATTGTATGTAATGGTTTTAAACGTCCGCAATACATAGAGAATATTGCTCGAATGGTGAACAATGGCTTTGAGAACACCATTCCGATTCTAGACAACAAACACGAATTGAAGCAATACGAAGAGTTGATCCCGGGCAAATTAAAAATGGGCATTCGTATTGCCGCAGAGGAGGAGCCTAAGTTTGAATTCTACACATCTCGTCTAGGTGTTGGCTATAAAGACATCGTTCCCTTCTACGAGCAGCAGTTGAGAAACCACGATCGCTTCGAACTGAAGATGTTGCACTTCTTCATTAATACAGGTATAAACGACACTGCTTATTATTGGAGTGAATTGTTGAAGTGTGTGAATGTGTATTGCGACTTAAAGAAAATCTGCCCAAGCTTAGACTCTTTAAACATTGGCGGCGGATTCCCTATTAAAAACTCTCTCTCTTATCAATACGACTATGCGTATATGGCAGAAGAAATTATTGCACAGATAAAGGCAGTATGCAATGAGAAAGGGATAAAAGAACCGCATATTTTTACCGAATTCGGCAGCTATACTGTTGGAGAAAGTGGTGCCATTCTATTTTCGATTATGGATCAGAAAAAGCAAAACGATAAGGAGAATTGGAACATGATCGACGGATCTTTCATGACAACCCTTCCGGATGCATGGGCCATAAATAAGCGCTTTATGCTATTGGCTGTGAACAATTGGAATAAGGAATATGAAAGGGTCTTACTGGGCGGACTTACCTGCGATAGCGATGACTACTACAATTCAGAACAGCATGCAAACGCGATATATCTCCCAAAATTCGACCAAGAACACACACAATATATTGGCTTTTTCAATACAGGAGCCTATCAAGATTCCTTGGCGGGATATGGCGGTATTCAGCATTGCTTATTGCCTGCTCCAAAACACATTGTGATCGATGAAGACGAGGATGGAGAAATCCGCACGCGACTCTTTGCCAAAGAACAGAGTTACAAGAGTATGTTGAAGATACTTGGCTATTAATTTTAGATAAACCCAAAGAATAGATGAAAGGTCCTATTTCTCACTTTATTGAACACCATTACCGTCATTTTAATGCAGCGGCCTTAATGGATGCTGCCAAAGGCTATGTAACACACCTAGAGGAAGGCGGAAAAATGATGATTACCCTTGCGGGTGCCATGAGTACGGCTGAACTAGGAGTAAGCTTAGCTGAGATGATTCGCCAAGGAAAGGTAGATTTCATATCCTGTACCGGCGCAAATCTGGAAGAGGATTTGATGAATCTCGTTGCGCACAATAGTTACAAACGCGTTCCCAATTACCGCGACTTAAGTCCTGCCGAAGAAAGAGCGCTTTTAGACGATGGCTTCAATCGCGTAACAGACACTTGCATTCCGGAGGAGGAAGCCTTTCGTCGTTTGCAGAAGCATATTTACAAATTGTGGAAAGACGCTCAAGACTCAGGCAAACGCTTTTTTCCGCATGAGTATATGTACCAAATGTTGCTTTCAGGTGTTTTGGAACAGTATTACGAAATCGACCCAAAAGACAGTTGGATGTTGGCAGCGGCCGAGAAAAACCTACCTATAGTGGTTCCAGGTTGGGAAGACAGCACCATGGGCAACATCTTTGCCTCTTATTGCATAAAAGGCGAGTTGCAAGCCTCTACCGTGAAAAGCGGAATTGAATACATGGGCTATCTAGCCGATTGGTATGTGAAGAATAGCGAAGGTAAAGGAGTTGGTTTTTTCCAGATTGGAGGAGGTATTGCAGGTGATTTTCCCATTTGTGTAGTTCCTATGCTTTATCAGGACATGGAAATGGAGCACATTCCGTTCTGGTCATATTTCTGTCAAATCTCCGATAGCACAACAAGTTACGGCTCGTATTCTGGTGCAGTTCCCAATGAAAAAATCACTTGGGGAAAGTTGGATATAGACACGCCAAAATTTGTTGTTGAAAGTGATGCTACTATTGTTGCTCCGCTTATTTTTGCGTGGATACTGGGACTGTAGATTTGGTAATTGACATTATGGAAAAGAAAAGAGTAATAGTAGATTATAAAAACATCACTGAGGATTTGTTAATACTCCTCACAGACACTTATCCGTATGGATGTGAGGATTTTGTAGTGAAGTTTAAAAATGCTAAAGGAGAAAATATTCAATCCATTCCCCTTGAAACCAACGATACCAAGTATTTGGTTAAAGTGGGAATAGAGTTGGATAAAGTTGTAGAGGCTTTCCTCGACGACGACGACGATGGCGACGACGATGGTAGTGAAAAAGATTTAGACGTATCTGATTCGGATGTTGACGACTCAGACGATTAAACTCGCCAGCGCGCACCTTTAAAATAATCTCAACAGAAAACCCCATTTCCGTGGTTTTCTGCTGTTATACATAGTGCTTCACATTGAGCCATTCGGTTTCGAATTCAGCCCCCATCTTTTTATAAAACTCAATCGCCCCTTCATTCCAATCCAGCACCTGCCACATGGTGTAGGCCTGATTGTTTTGTTTGGCGTAGGCCAGAACTCTCTGCAGCAAGGCCTTGCCTATTCCCTTCCCTCTATGCTCTTGCGCAACCACAAGGTCTTCCAAAAAGCTACACTCTCCCTTCCAAGTAGAAAATCGAGTGTAACAAATAGCCATTCCAACGCATTCTGAATTCAAGTGGGCTACCCATCCGTAACAGATTTTTTTCTCAAAAAGAGCTTGGGTTAAATCCGCCTCTGAGATGACCACTGCCTGTGGTTCTCTTTCAAAAATGGCCAATTCTATTATCAATTTCATTAAAGAAGGTTCATCTCCCCTTTCGATCAGTCGGTATTCTATTTGTTCCATTGGAATAATTCAGTTGTACATCTTAATTAAACGGCTTAAAAAGCGTCTACAATCCTACTAAGAAAAAGCGGATAGAGCATAAAGTTGTATTTAATTCATGGAATTGACTTTTTCATGCTGCCATAGACTTGATTTTTTCGATATTTGGGAAATATCCAAACCCCCTATACATGAAACTACCCTTAACTCTTGGTGAATTCATTGTTGAAAATCAACGCGACTTTCCGTATGCCTCTGGAGAACTCTCTCAACTTCTTAGCTCTTTGCGTATTGCGGCGAAGGTTGTGAATCGAGAAATCAATAAAGCTGGACTGGCAGACATCCGAGGTGCGGCAGGAAATGAAAATGTTCAAGGTGAGGATCAGCAAAAGCTTGATGTATTTGCGAATGATATTTTTATTAGATCTCTAAGAGCACGTGGAGAAGTCTGCGGAGTTGGCTCGGAAGAAGAGGAAGATTTTATTTCTTTTAACGATCCAATACACAATACCGCCAAGTATGTAGTTCTCATAGATCCTTTGGATGGGTCTTCGAATATTGACGTGAACGTTTCCGTAGGAACCATTTTTAGCATTTACCGCCGTGTTTCAGAACCCGGAACTCCTGTTCAACTAGCAGATTTTTTACAGCCTGGAAATGAGCAGGTAGCCGCGGGATACATTGTATATGGATCGAGCACCATGCTGGTGTATACGACAGGAAGAGGTGTCAATGGGTTTACTTTCGATCCGGGCATTGGAAGTTTTTACCTTTCTCATCCCGACCTAACGATTCCTAAAACAGGCAAAATTTACTCAATTAATGAGGGAAACTATGTGCATTTCCCAGAAGGGGTAAAGAAGTATATCAAATACTGCCAAGAGTTTCATCCAGAATCTAACAGACCCTACTCTTCGCGTTATATTGGTTCTTTGGTTTCTGATTTTCACCGAAATATGCTCAAAGGAGGAATTTACATCTATCCAAAGGGAACCACTGCTCCGAACGGTAAACTACGTCTCTTATACGAGTGCAATCCATTGGCATTCATTGCAGAGCAAGCAGGAGGAAAGGCAACAGATGGATATGGAAGAATTATGGAAATAGTACCCACCCATCTACATCAAAGAGTGCCTTATTTCATCGGTTCGGTAGAAATGGTGGAAGAGGCTGAAAGATTTATGAAACAGTACGCAGATCTAGTCTCTTAATTCAGAACTACCCTTTTTTAAATTGTAGCTTTGCCGCTGCTTAAAACTGTGCATGTCGGCAACAAAATACATTTTCGTAACAGGAGGGGTAACCTCATCTCTAGGTAAAGGAATCATCGCTGCTTCTTTAGCTAAACTACTGCAAGCTAGAGGGTATAGTGTTACCATTCAAAAACTTGACCCCTATATTAATATTGATCCAGGTACGCTGAATCCGTACGAGCATGGCGAATGCTATGTTACCGATGATGGGGCAGAAACCGACTTAGATCTAGGGCATTACGAGCGTTTTTTGAATAGACCGACCAGTCAAGCAAACAATGTTACTACGGGTAGAATCTACCAATCTGTCATCGACAAAGAACGAAAAGGGGAATTTCTTGGTAAGACTGTTCAGGTCATTCCGCACATAACAGATGAGATCAAACATCGTATCAAGCTTCTAGGTAACACTGGAGAATTTGAACTGGTAATTACAGAAATAGGTGGCACCGTTGGCGATATAGAGGCCCTGCCTTACATCGAAGCGGTCCGTCAATTGAAATGGGAATTGGGAGAAGATTGCATGGTTATTCACCTTACACTTATTCCTTTCCTCGCAGCCACTGGCGAACTTAAAACAAAGCCTACTCAACACAGCGTTAAGACATTGCTGGAATCTGGTCTGCAACCTGATATCTTGGTTTGTAGAACGCAGATGGCCCTCAACGACGAGATCAAGAGAAAGCTTGCTCTCTTCTGCAATGTTAAAAAGGAAGCCGTTATTGAGGCACGTGATGCCGATACAATATATGCGGTTCCAATCTTAATGTCGAAGGAACGCCTAGATGAGGTGGTGCTCAAAAGGCTAAATCTTCCCTACAATAACGAGCCCGATTTAGACAATTGGAAAGATTTTTTATATCGTCTAAAATACCCCAAGGCAGAGGTGTGCATTGGTTTGGTTGGAAAATATGTAGAGCTGAAAGACAGCTATAAATCGATAGCAGAATCTTTTATTCATGCTGGTGCTGCCAATGAATGCAAGGTAAATATTCGCTGGATTCATTCAGATCGACTTGAATCTGTAGATGTTGAGGAAGATATGAAGGGCTTAGATGGAGTTTTGGTTGCCCCTGGTTTTGGAGAGCGTGGCTTCGAAGGCAAACTAGAAATGGTTCGCTATGCCCGGGAAAACAAAGTGCCTTTCTTAGGCATTTGCTTGGGAATGCAAGCTGCTGTAATTGAGTTCGCTCGCAATGTTTTGAAACTAGAAGGCGCCAATTCTACCGAAATTAATCCTGAAACAAAGCACCCTGTAATTGCTTTAATGAACAATCAGAAAAGCGTAGTGAACAAAGGTGGCACCATGCGCTTGGGCGCGTGCGATTGCGAATTAAAGGAAGGCAGCAAAGCCTACGATGTTTACCGCAGAAAAATCATTTCTGAACGTCATCGCCACAGATTTGAATTCAATAATAAATATTATGAGCAGTTTGAGCAAAATGGCATGCTGATGACCGGAATTAATCCGAGTTCAGGCTTAGTAGAAATTATTGAACTCAATGATCATCCATGGTTCGTTGGAGTTCAATTCCACCCAGAATATAAGAGCACTGTTGCTCGTCCTCACCCTCTATTTGTACAATTTATAGCTGCCGTTTTGGCGTCAGCGCGCACCCCAAACTAGACTATTGTGAAAAAAATGGATTTGAATACCATCATTGGTTTCGCCCTTATTGGCGTTATCCTTGTTTGGTTTAGCTATACTCGTCCGGAGCCGGAAACAATTAAGAATTCTGCTGATACTGAGGCAGTAGTAGACAGTTTAAACTCAATAGTAAACAGCCAGGCTGAAGGAGCTCAAGAACTGGAAAACAGTAGTGAGCTAGTCGACTCTTCTACGTATACGCAGCAAAGCATTCAGAAATTCGGTCTTTTTAATTCCGCACTTCAAATAGAAGGAAAAGAAGAGTTCTTCACCTTGGAGAACAATAAGCTTAGGCTTGTCATTTCTAGCTTAGGCGGACAGATTATCAAGGCGGAAGTAAAGAACTATCAGACTTTTGATAGTCTGCCTATAGAGCTCATAAAATTGGAGAACAGCCAATGGAGTTACGAAATGCAAGCAGAGCGAATATACTCTTCAAAGGGCTTGTTCTTTAAAGGAGAAATGGCCGGCAACAAACTCACCCTCAGTGCTCCACATTCTTCTGGCCAGAGTTTGAAGATTGTCTATTCATTGGAAGATGAAAGCTATGCTTTGCATATGGAGGTCAAGGCTGCGGGCTTAGGAATAACACAGTCTGGCTTTCAATGGGACATGGATGCCCTGCGCCAAGAGTTAAACTTGGAGGCAGAAAACCAACAAACCGGATTGTATTTCGCTGATCATGAAAAGAATAAAGTTGATAATCTATCGCTAACAGGTCAAGACAGTGAGCTGCATGAGAACCTTAGATGGGTTGCTTTCAAGCAGCAATTCTTCAGTTCTGTTCTGGTTGCCCAAGACAAATTTACCAAGGTAGAACTGGCCTCTCTTCCATTAGAGTCTGAATCGAGCACCAAGCGTATGGGCGTGAGAATGCGCAGTACAGACGATGAGAATTTTGCGGCTGATTGGTATTTTGTACCCAATAAGTATAGTACGCTCAAAGAGTACGGCTATAATATGGATGAGCTCATTCCTATGGGCTGGGGAATATTTGGATGGATCAATAGAGGGGTAGTGATTAACATCTTTAAATGGCTAGAAAGCTATGGGATGAACTACGGAATCATCATTTTAATAATGGCATTCCTGATTAAATTGGTCCTCTTCCCTCTTACCTATAAGAGTTATTTATCTATGGCTAAGATGCGTGTCTTAAAGCCTGAAATGGATGAACTAAATGAGAAATTCAAAGACAAAGAGGCTGTAAAAAAGCAGCAGGCATTGATGGAGTTGTATCGAAAAGCAGGGGTAAATCCATTGGGTGGATGCGTTCCTGTATTACTTCAATTCCCTATACTAATTGCACTGTTCCGATTCTTCCCTTCGTCTATTGAATTAAGACAAGAAGGCTTTCTTTGGGCAAACGATTTATCTACTTACGATTCTATTTACAACTTGCCATTCTCTATTCCGTTTTATGGAGATCACGTAAGCTTGTTTACGCTTTTAATGACCTTGTCTACTTTGTTGTATACCTACTTCAACAATCAGATGACTCCGCAGAACAATCAGTTCCCACAGCTTAAATACATGATGTATCTAATGCCTGTGGTCTTCTTAGGAGTGTTTAATAATTATGCTTCAGGTCTGAGTTATTATTACTTTGTTGCGAATATGCTCACCTTTGGTCAGCAGTTTGGTATACGGTACTTCGTGAACGATGAGGCCATCCACGCAAAACTTCAGGAGAACAAAAAGAATCCGAAAAAACAAAGTAAGTTTCAAAAGAGACTAGAAGAAATCGCCCAAAAACAACAAGAATCCGCTAACCGTAAAACACGCAGACAATGAGACCTCTACTTCTTCTAAGCTCCTTTTTGATAGTACTCGGCTGCGGTTCAAAAAAATATGCCAAGCTGCTCGACCCCACAACCAATACGGTAGAAGTTAGCCTAGACCGCTCTCCTTGTTATGGAACCTGTCCGGTCTACTCAGTAAACTTCAACCTCAGCACCAAGGAAGCCCGCTTCAAAGGATTAAAATTCACTCGACTTTCGGGCGAGCGCACTTTTACTCTAACCAACGAAGAGGTGTCTAGTATTTTAGACGGATTAAAGAATTGCGATTATTTAAGTCTTTCCGACAGCTACGACGGAGCTATTTCTGATATTCCTTCCTGCAGCACGGCACTGATAGTAAATGGCGAAAAACTAAAAGGTGTCTACAATCGCTTTGAAGGGCCAGATGCTTTACTCATTTTCGAGACGCATCTAGATAATATTGTAATAACGCACCTCGGGTCTATAAAATAAGATAGGGCGCCAAGGCGCCCTATCTTCAAATCATGAATCGGAAAACCACAACCGAGTTCATGTTATGGGAGGAAAGAATATCCATGTCTGGTCTTCCACAAAAAGTATTTCTCAAACAAAACCTTATTTATATCTCCCAATAGGTTCGGAATCATAATTGCAAAACCTCTTGGTCGGAAGAGTTTATTACCCAGAATTATCACTTCTTTATTCCCAGCATCCATAACGCAGATGGCTGGAATATCGCCCCAAGATTTTGCCTTTAGCTTGGCTTTACCTTTGTGTACCCGCACTATATTTTCTGCCGCAATCTTGGCTGTTTCATCGCTGGGATAGCCTGTCTTTGGCGCAGAGAAAGGAACTTTTCCAGCCTTAAAGGGAGGCTTAACATCTACTGCAATTCCCGCTGCCCAAACATTCGGAAAATCAGGGTGCCTGTAGGTATCTGCAACGGGTAAATAGCCTGCATGCGTTCCTTTTAAGGCAGGAGAGTTTCGAATTAAATCAACTCCTATGAAGGGCGGCATCAGCATGGTAAAATCAGATGGGAGCACTTCTCCACTATCCAATTCCACCTCTTTTTCTCTCACTTCCTTAATGGCGGTTTCTTTTCTAAACTTAATATTGAACATTTTTAAAAATCCGGTTAACATGGTCTCCGCACCTGTCATTCCATCAATTCCAAAATGGCCAAT